>JAQSXU010000208.1 GCA_029256485.1 Clostridiaceae bacterium | reverse complement strand
GTACTATATGGAGGTGAGACTTATTATGGATGAAGAAAAAAACAAAGATTTTAATACATCAGAGGAAAATATAAGTACAGAAGACACCTTAAAGGATATGGCTTCCACGGAGGGAAATTCAGAAAATAATAATGGCACTGTTCAAGATGAACCTAAAGCAGGGGTTAAAACTGAAGAAGTGGCTAAAAATGAAGATTCAAGCAATAGCTCCGTTGACTTGGGAAAAGTGAAAATTAGGCAAGTTCTAATGCATAGGATTAAAAATTGCAAACCAAACTTCAAAAAAATAATCGCATTTATATTAATTGCCGTAGTTTTCTTTGGCGCTGGTTTATTCGCTGAAAGAGAAATTACCAAACATAAACTAGGCAGAAATATTAATGGTAAGGCATCTATTCAAAGAAAGATGCAAAAGGGCTTTGGCAGAAATAAGAATTTTAAAATAAACGGTGGAAATAAAACTCAAACTCCAGCCCAGGGACAAACTCAAAATTAATTTTAATTCAACACTAGATATATTTTATCTAGTGTTTTTTGTACTTAATTTGTCCGTTAGTTAATTTGTAAAACCTATTGACATTGACGTTACGTAAAAGTGTATATTTATATTGTCAGGAGGTGAGAACATGGAATATACAGTGCAAAAATTAAGTAAAATAGCGGGAGTCAGTACAAGAACCCTGCGATATTATGATGAAATTGGAATTCTTAAGCCGGCAAGAATTAATTCTTCGGGGTATCGCATTTATGGCCAGAATGAAGTTGATAGATTACAGCAGATACTTTTTTACAGAGAACTTGGTGTAAGCTTAGATAGTATAAAGCTTATAGTTACCTCATCAACTTTTGACGGCAATAAAGCACTGAGAGAACACCGTGAAAAGCTTCTGGCAAAAAGACAACAATTAGATCTGCTAATTGAAAATATTGATAAAACCTTAGGGGTATCAGAAGGGAGAATTATAATGACTGATAGTGAAAAATTTAAAGGCTTTAAGCAAAAGCTCATAGACGAAAATGAGAAAAAATATGGTGAAGAAATAAGAGAAAAATATGGGGATGAGCAAGTTGAAAAGTCAAATAAGAAATTCAAGAATATGACTAAAGAACAATTTGATGAATTTGAAAAGTTAGGTAACCAGGTACTTGAAACTTTAAAAAGTGCATTTGCAACTGGTGACCCAGCAGGTGAGCTTGCACAAAAGGCTGCTGATTTACACCGACAATGGTTATGCTATACCTGGCCCAGCTATTCAAAAGAAGCCCATGCTGGACTTGCTCAAATGTATGTTGATGATGCCAGATTTACAGCTTATTATGATAAAGAACAACCTGGCACAGCAGCATTTTTAAGGGATTCTGTTCTAATATATACAGGAATGAATAAATAAAACAAAGGAGGATATATATCCTCCTTTGTTTTAATATTGAACTGGATGTCTTATAACAGTTTTCTTTTTTCAGCACTTGTTTTTCAAGGATCCGAAAGATATATTTCATGGTGCCTTCTTAGCTGGAGCATCAATTCAAAAAAAATAATGAATTCCATTTAATATAATTTTATTGTATGATAATTATAACATCAATAAGTTTTTAAAAGACGTTAAAAAGTTTTAATTTTGCGTATAATAGTATATGGGACAATTTCAATGACTTTTACGAAAGAGGTAATTATATGAAGCATTTATTTATTATAAATCCCAAGGCTGGAAAAGGAAAAGCCCTTAAATTAATACCAGAAATTGAAAAAGCATTTAAGGATACCAATGAAAAGTTTTTAATTGAAATAACGGAAAGAGCGGGACATGCTACTGAATTAGTGAGAAATTATGTAAAGAAAGATAATTATAGAATATACGCTGTTGGAGGAGACGGTACACTAAATGAAGTTTTAAATGGAATGGCTAATAGTGAAAGCTGTCTTGGAGTTATTCCCAGCGGAAGCGGAAATGATTTTGTTAAAAGTGCATATAAAGACAAACCGCCTATAGATGTCATAAGGGATACTATAAATGGGAAAATAAAGACTATGGACTTAGCCAAAATAGATGATAGATATTTTATCAATATTTCATCCATAGGAATTGACGCTGAAGTTGCTGATAATGCAAAAAATATAAAAAAATGCCCATTTATTTCAGGCAAAATGGCATATATAATAAGTGCAATTATTACAGTAATAATATATAAGTATAAAAACATTCAAATGATAATTGACAGCAGGGAAATAAAAATAAAAAATACTTTACTGGCTATAGCAAATGGCAGATATTACGGCGGTGGTATGAGAGTGGCTCCTAATGCAGATCTCATGGATGGATTATTTGATATCTGCGCCATTGATAAGTTAAGTAAATTAAGAATGCTGATGCTGTTTCCAAAGCTCATTAAGGGACAACATGAACTAATTAAGGAAGTTACCTTTTATAAAGGTAAGAAAGTGACTATAAATTCTAAGGACGAAATTGCAGTAAATATAGATGGAGAAATAATAAAGAAAAAGAATTTCACATTTGAGATAATTCCAAAGGGAATAAAGTTTATAATACCATAAAATTAAATATTTTTAATAGGGGTAGTTAAATATGAACAAAAAAATTTGGAGAAAAAAAGTTGCATTAATTTCTATGCTGATTGTAAGCATTTATGCTACAGCCTGCAGTAACAGTCAAAATAAAGACCAACCATTGAAAAATACTTCGAACGAAAACGTAATCACACAAAACGCTGATGCGACCAGTAATACTGAAACAAAAAAAACAGATGTGGAAAGCTCCGGTAAATCCAATGATAAGGTAAATTATTCAAGCTTAAGCGGAACCTGGGTAACTGAAAGCAATTTAAAAAATGACTTTAAGTATGGCATTGTTACTGTATTAAATGTAGACAAGGATGGCAATGTAAAAGGGCAGATTGGTAATTCTACAGAAAATCTTACTCATATTGCAAGTGTTGAGATTCATGGTAAAATTGAAAATAATAAATTCATATACAATTTTGAAGAAGATAATTGGGGACACAGCGGTGAAATAAAACTGGATTTTAAAGGAAATCAAGTAATTTTAACAATAAATTATAACTCAAAAAGCAGTAAAAATAATCTTTGGGGTATTGGAGAGGGCACATTTACCCTTATTAAAAGCACCACTAAGGTTAGCAGCACATTAAATAATTTGAAAAGCGGCGGACTGCAGGTTATAGGCAATCAGTGCTTTTCCATAAATTTAGAAAACTTTGGAGATGTAAGGTTTATTTCAGGACTTAAGAGAGAAAATGCCAACGATAATGCGAATTTTTATTTAGTTGACAATAACAATAATGTTTTATATAAATTTCCTGATTTTTATGGAAATGAAAAGGGTATGTTTAATGACATAACCGCAATTTGTTTTACTGATGTAAATAATGACGGATTGAAGGATATAGTGATAATAGCGGCTTATCAGGCAAAGGGCAGCACTTCATCATCCTTTACCAGTATCAGCAGCATTTATTTGCAAAAGGGAAAAGAATTTATAAGCAATAAGAAATTTGATGATGAACTTAATAAGTCAGGAAATAATAAAGATGTAAAATCTGTACTGAAATTTGCTAAGGATAATTTATAAGAATAAATAGACCAAGCGCCATAAAAGCACATATTTCTAAATAAAATTTTAGAAATATGTGCTTTTATCTTCATAATTTCTACACAAAAGAATGATACAATATGGAAAACTATTAGGAGGAAGGCGCAATGAATAAAAAACTAAAATATTTAATTTGTTCAGCTGTTATAACAACTACTGTTAACAGTCCAGTATTTGCTGCACCAGCATCTGAAAACATTAATAGCGGAACAAATGTATTACAGACAAGTACACAGGATAAAAGTTTTAAACTTGAACAAAATATAGAAAGTTTAGATAATCAAATTGAAAAGGTAATGTCACAAATTGATGGTAATAAAAAACAAATTCAAAGCACTCAGGTGGAAATTAAGGCTGCTGAAAAGGAATTGAGTAAATCACAGGAAGATATTAATAAAGAACAGCAGCTATTTTCTAAAAGAATAAGGGCAATTTACATAAATGGACAAACCGGATATATTGATGTAATCTTACAGTCAAAAGGCTTTGCCGATTTTATTTCTAGAGTCGAAAATGTAAAAAGTATTGTAGATATGGATAAAAAAATTACTAATGAAATAAAATCCAAACAAATTGAATTAAATAATAAAAAGGAAAAATTAACTGCAGAGAATAAAAGGCTTACTGCTTTAAATAATGAAAATACAAATAAATTAAAGAAACTTCAATCTGATAAGGCTGAGCAAGCTAAGCTTATACAGGAAGCTAAAAAGCAGCAAACCGTTAACACAGTTCAAATAAATAATGCATTAAAGCAAGTTAAGGATATTAGAAACTCAGTTCCAAAATATACACCATCTAGGGGTGCTGCATCAGTGTCAAGCAATTCTGTAATAGCATATGCATCAAACTTCTTAGGTACTCCATATTTATGGGGAGGAACAACGCCTGCTGGATTTGACTGTTCAGGCTTTACACAGTATGTATACAGGCACTTTGGAATTGAGCTTGGAAGGACAACCTATGATCAAATTAATAATGGATACAGTGTTCCCAGGGATCAGCTTCAGCCTGGAGATTTAGTTTTCTACGGTCAGGGAGGGAGCCCCACACATATGGGAATATATATAGGTAACGGAATGTACATACATTCACCAAGAACAGGTGATGTTATCAAGATATCTTCTTATAACAGGTCAGATTATATTACAGCAAGAAGAGTTATGTGATGCTGAATTTCTTCATAAAATCTTTATATTAATAAAGTACAATATTACTAAAATATAAAAGAATATTGGAGGAATAAGTATGAATTGTCGTGAAGAAAACCATGAAAAACATTCAACCAGTAAACACAATCCTATAAAGCACCTGCTTCATATGATACTTTGCTGCGGCCTGCCTATAGTAATTATTGGACTGCTGCCAGTTATATCCAGGTTTAGTCCCAGCACCGGGGGAGTATTGGCTAGGGTTGTCCCATTTTTATGCCCAATAATGATGCTTTCTATGCTGCCAATGATGTTGGGGGGAAAGAAAGAATCTAGCTGTTGTGATAATAAAAATCACAATGTAAGTGAGGAAAAGCCACTGGAAATGAAAAAACTATAGATTAAATTATAATAATTATTTATAGTCTTCATAATTCCCCCACAATTTAGTAATATAATAAATGCATAAATTAAAGATTACGCAGGGAGTGAGATTTATGATGATTATATTTATAATTTTAATTGCTTTTGCAATATATGCTTTAAGCGGTAATTTGCAAAATGGAGACTTTAAGGGCTTAGGTTCAAAGAATAACGCATTAAAGATACTGGAGGAGAGATTTGCCAAAGGTGAAATTGATGATGAGGAGTACATGAGAAAAAGAGATTTAATATTAAAAAATAAATAGTTTATTTTAAATAGAAGCAATGTTTATGCTCAAAAAACATTGCTTCTTATTTTTTTATATGGCATATTTACATGCTTCTCTATTAAATGGTATTGTTGTAAAAAAAATAATAAAGTATAATTAACATAAAAAATCACAGCTAAGTTGAGGTGTTTATTAATGAGACCAGTTAAAATTATTCATTGCGGGGATTTACATATAGGATCTGTATTTTCTTCCATACCTGAAAAGTCAAAAATAAGGCAGCAGGAATTAATGAGAACCTTCAATACTATTATTGAAATGTGTCAGAAAGAGAAAGTAGAAATATTAATGATAGCAGGGGATTTATTTGAGGAAATTGACATACCTGTTGACATAAGCAGTTTTGTAATAAAATCCTTTGAAAAGATAAATTCTACAAAAGTATTTATTGCTCCAGGAAATCACGATCCTTATACAATAGATTCGGATTATAGAACAAAGCAGTGGCCACAGAATGTATATATTTTTAGAGATAAAATGGAATTTGTTGAATTAGAGGATTTGCAGGTTAGAATTTGGGGAGCAGCATTTTTGAATAACTCTGAAACTCATTGCATGCTTGGACAGGCTTTATGTGATGATGATTTTGCAAATATATGTGTAATTCATGGTGATTTAGTTTCAAATGGCAAAACAAGTATTTATAATCCCATCACTAAGGATGAAATTGAAAAAAGCCAAATGGACTATGTGGCATTAGGCCATGTACATAAATATTCTGGAATTCTTAAGGCAGGAAAAACCAGTTATGC
>JAQSXU010000207.1 GCA_029256485.1 Clostridiaceae bacterium | reverse complement strand
TTTGTTACCTTTTATCACATTAAACTTTTTCCCCTCAAAGCTTAAATCAGTTTTACTATTTGGTATATATAAAGTAACATCAAAGCGCTTACTTAATTCCAACGCAAAATTATAATATCTTATACCCGGTCCTGTCATTTTTTTTGCTATAGTATCTGGACTTATTAATAATACTTTTTTCACCACTATGACCTCTCTAATATAAGTTTATTTTTTAAATATTCTTCTAAATAATGAGAAAATATTTAAATTACTTATCCTTCTTAACCTTTTATCTATTTTTTCCATCCAACTTGATAAACGATTTATATCCAATTCTCTTTTAGATAAAGAATTTTCCATGGTACTTACCTTTTTCTCTAACTTTTCAAGTCTTTTTAACTTTTTAATTATAATTTCATTTACACTTTCATCTGAAGAATTGCTTCCTCTCTTCAGTAAATCTAAAGACTCCTCTGAATTTTCATCAAAATCTAAATCATCATATTCAATTGAAGATAAGACTATACCATTTTTAGGATCAATACCTTTTATAGAATAAATACATTTTGTCCTATAAACTAGACTTCCACCAAGTAATCTACCATTTTCCCAAATAGATCCAAAAGAATCTTCTTTTTCATTTTTCCATATAGTTATACAATTGTCATAGTCATTAGTAAGTCCTTCAAAATAGAAATAGAAATCTCTACCTTCTGAATTTACTATAGGTTTAAATTCAATAGTAATCCAAGAATTATCAATTAAGCAATTAGCCTCTAGTTCCTTTTCAACTAATATTTCATTATTACTAAAATCATATAACTTAAAATTAATCTTATGATCATTAATTCTAGCATAAGTTGCTACCTTAATTTCAATAGAAGTAAGGTTAGGATATCTACATCTAAACTTTTGTCCTATCCTTCTACCAATTACTAACTGCCCAACTGTTGAATCCTGTATCTTTTGCTCTAAATCTATAATGTAATTACTATTACTTTCCACATTGGCACTTTTCTTTTTCAGTGGAGTATTACAAAAATCAACTAATGGCTTCATTACCACATTCCATTTATACTCTTCTCTAACTTTATTTATATTAATTTTACACTGGTCAAAAAACTCTTTATCATCTGCAAGTTTTAATATAGCATTAGTTAAACTATCTACATCTTCATACTTTACAACAATACCAAGTTGTTTCTGTTCTATAAGGTCTGCGAAATAATCACCTTCTGTAGCTATTATAGGTAATCTAGCCCATAAATAATCTAGTATTCTTGTTCTAAAAGAAAATCTTGTTTCTAGATTATCCAAATGACAACTTACACCTGCAAAAGATTCTAAAAGAAAATTTTGTCTTTCTAAATAGTCCACCCAATCCATATTAAAGAATACATATTTATCTTTTATTCCAAGTTTTTCAGATAATTTTATTGCTTCACCGCATACTTCCATCTCCGGCACTGCTGGATTAGGATGTTTAACTCCCATAAAGAAGAGCTTTATATCTGACCTTTTTTTTGATATTTCATATACTGATTTAATAAGAGTAATTGGATCAAACCAATTCCATATTCCACCACCCCATAAAAGAATCTTATCATCTTTTTTAAGGTTATGTATTTTCTCCTTCATTAAATCTTTTGTATGTATTGGTTCCTCATTACTTATTCCAAATGGAACTAAGTCAATAAGTTTTTCTAGCTTTGGTGACATATCATATTCATAGGGGTTTACTTTATTTAATGCAGTTAGCATACCTATCCACATATCCATTTGTTTATCATTTGCACATATAAAATAATCACCTAATTGTAATTGATCATTTTGTATTTTTAAATTTTGGTTATGTGTTACCACTCTGTTATTTATATTTTTGTTTTTAAATGTTTCTAATATTTCTATAACAAAAGGATCATATATATCCACTATAAGTATTTTTTGTCTACATATAGCTTTTAACTCTTGAACAAGCTCCAATATTAGTCCCTGTAAAATTATAATATCACTTTCCCAAGCTGCTTTAATTAATGCATCTGCTTTACCCAGTTCATACTCCACTATTTCTATATCGTCATATTTACCATGAAGAGTATTTTTGTTTGGAATTGCTAAGACTACATCATTATCTTTACACAATCCTTTAGCAAATTCTAAATATCTAATACCAGGTCCTGCCATTTTTTTACCTATTGGTTCATTAGATATAAGTAGAATCTTTCTTCTAAACTTAGTATTTAACTTTTTCTCCACCTCATAATTATTTATCATCTTTTGGAATTTATCTAAATACTTATAATCGTGATAATATTCAACTGGAAACGGCATTAAAGGATTAGGTAACAATTCCTTTATATCTATATCTTTAATCTTTCTATTTTCTTGTATAAACTGTCTTTTTTTATTTAATCTTTCCAAATTGCTACTCAAATTATTTATAGCAACAAGTGAAGAATAATTATCTTTCTTTTCATCAACTTCAAAGTATAAATCTTTATTGTTAGTTATATCATACAAATCATCATTAATATTCAAATCCATTTGTATTCTTTGTATCATCAGGAATAAATTACATAATACTATATCAAAATTTTCCTTTGAATAATTTTTATATATAGTATATAAAGCATTTCTTTCAAATAATGTTTTCATTTTATGAGTGTTAAATTTTTTTGAAGTTCCATTATGTTTGTGGTAACATTTAGCCTTTGCACAAAATCTTACCTTATATCCAAGTATCCATAATCTCCATCCAAGATCCACATCTTCATAATATGCGAAATAATCTTCATCAAATCCACCTATTTTCAGAAAAACATTTCTATCAATAAGTAATGCTCCTCCACAAGCAAAGAGAATATCCTTATCTTCAGAATATTTTATATCAGCTTCTTTTATATCCATTCCATAATCAAATTGATATCCATATCCTGAAAAATTTATACTTCCACCTGCAAAATCTAATTTTGTTCCATTCCAATTTATTATCTTACTGCCAACACATGCATATTCTTCATCCTTAGGAGACTCATCTAGTGTTCTAAACATATCATTTAGCCAATCTCTGTCTATTCTCATATCATTATTTATGAGAGCTAAATAATCTCCTGTAGCAATTTTAGCTGCATCATTATTTGGTTTAGCAAATCCTTCATTTGAATCATTTTTAATTATCTTTACATAGGAATAATTTTCCTCAATAAATTGGACTGATCCATCTGAAGATCCGTTATCAACCATTACGCATTCAACTTTTTCTTTTGGATATTCTAGTTTTCTTATAGTATCAAAACATTCCTTTAAATGTTGTATACCATTATAATTAACAATAATAAAACTAACACTTCGTTCGTTCATAAATACACCGCTTTCACCTATACTTTATAACTGCCAATCACATTTAACTTTAATTTTACCTTCTTCTTTTATATTACTTTCATGTACATAAAACCAATAATGCTTATCTCTAAAATCATATGCATTTTCACAACTTTCATCAAATAATCCTATTGAAAAATAATATTTAGATTTTAATAAGATATCATTATTTATTATAAAACTAATCATATTATTGTCTTTTATATCTGTAATAAGTAATCCATCCTGCTGACAATTATGATGGATAATTTTCCACCCTTCTTCTGTATAAATCTCAAATACTAATACAGCACTTTTTATATCTTTGTTCTTTTTATATTCAAGATTTACCTTTATGTCTTCTTCGGTGCCATAAAAATTTCTAGGTCTTCCCTCTTTATCTGAAAAATATAATTTTGTAATTTCAAGTTCTCTATTGCCAAATCTATTTCCATTTATAAATTCTTTAGCCTCATGCATTTCAATATTAAAATCACCAGAAATCTCTGATACTTTATTATCTTCAATATACTTATCTAATTCTTTTTTCTCTTCTTCATCAGCAGAATAAGTTAATTTCATATACAGGCCTATCATACGCTCTGGAGATCCTTCTAAAACATATCCACCTCTTTTAATGAATACAACTTTATCGCATATTCTCCTAACAGTACTCATATCATGAGAAACATATACAATAGTTTTACCCTGCTTTTTAAATTCCATTATTTTATTTATACATTTTTTTTGAAAATTAGCATCTCCTACTGCTAATACTTCATCTACTAATAATATATCTGGATCAACACTTACAGCTACAGAAAAAGCAAGTCTCATATACATTCCTGATGAATAGTTTTTTACTGGAGTATCCATAAATTTTTCAAGTTCAGCAAATTTAACTATTCCTTCATATCTTTCATCGACTTCACCTTTACTAAGACCTAATATTGATCCATAAAGATAAACATTCTCTCTACCAGATAAATCTGGCTGAAATCCAACTCCAATTTCTAACAATGATGATATTTTACCATTAACAGTAATCTCTCCTGAATTTGGCTTTAAAATATTAGAGATTAGTTTTAAACTTGTACTTTTACCTGTACCATTTTCTCCAATAATACCTACAGTCTGACCCTTCTCTACTTTATAAGAAGCATCTTTTAATACATACATCTTATTAACTTGTAGTTTGTTTCTATTGAGAACTTTATTTAAAAATTGCTCTTTTATTGAGTTACTTTTATTCTGATATATATTAAAATACTTAGTAACATTTTTAAATTCTATAACAGCCATAATTTATGTAACACCTTTTTCTTTATTATAATTTTGCTTATATATTTGCCTATATCTCTTCTGCAAATATCTTTTCTATTTTTCTAAAAACAGTATTTCCTAATAAAATTAATATTATATTAATAATTATCAAACCAATAAAATACCATATACTAGGTAATTTATTCTCTAATAATAGATCTCTACAACTTTCTACAATTAATGTCATAGGATTTAGTAGAAAACAAATTTTAATAATATGTGCTTTGCTTGGATCCATTTTAGCAATACCTTGGACTCTATCTAACGTATATATTACTGGCGTTAAATACAACCATAGCATAAAGAAAATTTCTACAAAATGCGATATATCCCTATATAGAACATTTAATGCAGAAAGAAGATAGGATAATCCTATTGCTAACCAAAGTAATAAAAGCAATACTATAGGATACAAAAGCACGACCCATCCAATTCTTATATGATCAAATGCCATAGCCGCAAATAATATAGTTAATGTAATAATAAAACTAACAAAATTAGATAATATAATGGACAAAGGAATTATCTCTCTTGGAAAATATACCTTTTTAATTAAATTTGAATTTGATACTATAGAACTAGTACTTCCCTGTACTGCCGCTGAAAAAAAGTTCCATGGAAGTAATGCGGCTAAAAGATTTACGGTATAATGTGGATCATTCTGTGGTAGTATGTATGTAAATGCGAAAGTATACACCAGCATAAGTAAAATAGGATTAAGGAATGACCAAAAAAAACCTAATATAGAATTTCTATACTTTAACTTTAGTTCTTTAACTGTCAAATTACTTAACAGTTCTTTATATTCAAATACTTCACGAGTACTTTCAATTAAATTTTTAATAATTATATAAAACCAATATTATATTAACTCATATTTGTTTATTGTTCAACTTATTTATATATTTTAATATCTAATTCTCTATTTTTAATCATTTCTTCTAGGGATATATCTTCTTTTACACCTTCAGTACTCTCCTTCAAAAATATAATCTTAATAGTTTGAAATATTAATTTTATATCTAATAAAATAGAATAATTTTTAATATACATAATATCGTATCTTACCTTATCTTCAGGAGTAGTATTGTATTTACCAAGAACTTGTGCAAGTCCTGTTAACCCAGCTTTTACTACAGTTCTATATTTATAATCTGGTATTTCCCTTTCAAACTTATCTACATAAAATGGCCTTTCTGGTCTAGGGCCGACAATACTCATATCACCTTTCAATATA
>JAQSXU010000206.1 GCA_029256485.1 Clostridiaceae bacterium | reverse complement strand
AGAAGTTATAATATAGAAAAATGTATTGCAAATAATAATTATAAAGATATCTTACTGGCTTTAGGTGAAGGTGCTGCGACTGGTTTTCCGGGAATAGTGGGAGTACCTTTTAATATTACTTTAAGTTTATTTCTTTTTTTTAGAGCTGTTCAAAATATCGCTCTATATTATGGCTATGATGTGAATGATGATCCGAGAGAATTAGAATTTGCAAGTTCAGTTGTCATGGCTTGTATATCGCCAAATGCAGAAAAAGGTACTGAAACGCTCGGTGGGATTATAGGACAAATGATGCTAGTTGCAAATTTCGAGACGTTAAAGTCTTCACTAGGAAAGAAGACGTTTCAGCAAATGGCTGAAAGTGGTGGAATTGAACTTATTTATACACAAATTAGGGCTTTAGCAAATAAAGCTGCTCAGAAAGCTCTCGATAAAGCTGGAAAAGATGGTTTGGAACAAAGCGTTTTCAAAGAATTATTAAAACAATTAGGCGAAAGATTACCTAAGGAAGCAGCGAAAAAATCTATACCATTTATAAGTGCCGCTATAGGTGGTCTAGCTGATACATATCAGATGAGCAGAATCTTAAAGGGGGCAAATCTTATTTATCATAAAAGATTTTTGCTTGAAAAAGAAAAGCGAAATGTATTACTAGAAGATTTACAAGATAACGAGGACATAAAAAATTGTTAACATTGCAAATTTAGTTGACATTTTGATCGTTAAAGATATCATATTATTTATAAACGGATTTATGGTATCTTTGCTATTTTGCAGAATTTTATCAAAATTATGATACGCTGAAAATATATTTTTTATTATTAACTGTAAAAATTAAAATTAGTTTAGGAGTATGAGAGTGGAAGATTATGATGACATTGTAAATAAAGAGGTAGAATCATTATTAAAAAATGAGTTGACATATAAAAATGGGAAATATATTGAAGAAATTATACGTGAATTGTTGATTTGGGCTTTGCATTCAAGTTGGAAAGCTAACGAATTTTTTATTAATAAACTAAATGATAGTAAATTATTAGAAATATTATTTTGCATTTTATTAGATGAAAGTGAAGATTATTCTAATGATGCGAGAATAGCAGCAGCTCATTATATTGCAAAATTTGATGAAAGTCTTTTAAAAAAGCATAAAGATGAAATTCTATATGCACTTAATTATGAAATTCATGCATTGCATCCTTTTGTTAATCAAGAAAAGCCTGAATGGTTAAATGAAAAAGAATAATAGAAAATTCAAATGTAAAATAGAAAAGTAAGGATATCACATTATTCAGAAATGAATTTGTGGTATTTTTGTTATTTTATAGAATTTAATTGAAAAAACATGCTACAATAAATATACATTGCGATACAATAAAATATTATTATTTTATATGTTTTATTAAAATTGTTTGGTATAGATAAGGAGTTAGGATGGATAAGATAATTGTTGACTATATAGATAATAATGAAAACATATATTGGATTAATGATGAAAAAATTTCGAATATACATGAAGGTAAAATTTACCCTACTCAAATATCAAATGTTACTACATCTAAATCTGTTGCAATTTATAGAATTAATGAGTCAAGTGAAAAAATAAAAATTGCTCAACTTGCTTGTGTTAATTATGAATTGATTAAACAAAAATATTGTGATGGAGAATATATTAATCTTAATTATACATATATTAATGATTTTGCATGGCTTGGAACAAATAAATTCTATGAGCGTAATGAGAATTATTTAAGGGATATTAAAGGAATAAGTGCATGCTGTTCATTTTGGAATGCAGAATCTCAAAAAGATAAATTAGTATCATTTATGTTACTAAATATTGTTGATAGTGGCATATGCTTTGAATATTCTATATTTAATAAAATAGAATTGGATTTGTCAAATATAAATATTATTAATGGTACTTTAAGTGTTAATAATGCAAAATTTTGGTCATCAAGTTTTAGTATACTTGGAATAAATTTTGATGAAAACAGCTTTAATGAATCAAAAATTTCAGCGAATTATACTGAATTTATTGATTCAACAGTATTTTTTTCTATGTTAAAAAATAATCCAAGCATTAATTTTTTATTATCCAAAATGATTAACACTAAAGTTAATATAAACAACGTAGATTATGGAATAAGAGAGATATTCTTAACTAAATCAAAGTTAGATGAATTTATAATTAATTTTTCCAGAATTGGAGAAATTCATGCCAGAGAATGCGAAGTAAAGATGTTATCATTTAAAAATTGCAAATTAGATGGATTATGTGATATAGAGTTGAAAACAAAGTCTAAATTAATATTTAAGGAATGTATTGTAAACTCAATAATAAAGCTTGATATTAAAAAAGATCCTTTAAAGATAAGTTTTGAGAATACCATAAATAATGGAAGAGTTTATTTTAAAAAATTTCAGCAATTATTAGATGAGATTTTAAAAAATGTTGAAGATACCTGTGATATAAATCAACTATTAATGTTAAAAGAAAATTTTCGTTCCTTGGGTGATTATAGAAATGAAGATTTATGCTATGCAAAATACAGAAAAATGGAAAATAAATTGCAGAATCATAATATTTTTTTTAAAATATATAATTATAGTATTTGGTTAATTAGTGATTATGGAACAAATCCATTTCGAGTTTTTATTTCTATATTAGCATTGATTTTTATCTTCGCTATAATGTACTGCTTTTTTCCATTTATTTGTTTTAATAATGCAGTATCATTTATAGATTATTTATATGTAAGTGGAATAACTTTTTTTACAGTTGGATATGGAGATATATTGCCACTTAATTCAATAACAAAAATTTTTGTACTATTTGAAGCCTTTTTGGGTGTTGCTACAATGAGTTATTTTTTAGTAGTTTTATCAAGAAAGATTATTAGGTAAATAATATACCAACAAATATTTCAGCTATACAATGTTACATTATTTCGGAAAAGATTTATGGTAATTTACTATCTACTAAATAAATCAGTGTAATATGTTAAGGAGTTCAAATGAATATACGTAAACATAAACGTGAAGAAGAGGAAGAACTAAACAAAAAGAAAGAACAAAAAGTTTATAATCATTTATGCATTATTGGTTCATTTATGCTATTACTTTGTAGCTTTTTGGGAATAGCTAAAGGAATGAAACAATCTGTCTTCAATATTTTTATAAATGATCAATCAAAGGGGCTACCTTATGTAATAATTATTATAACTATTACTGCTTTTTTCTATGTTATTGTGCGTTTTTTAGTTCCCCTAAAGTTTAATATAGCTAGATGAAATTTACGTTTAAAAAAGTACAATATTATATACAAAAAATTTTTTATAGAAATTTATTATATCATAGAAGAGTTGTAATTTTGAAAAATTTAAATTACTAGAAGTTTGGGAGAGGATTTTATGAAATACATATTTTATTGGGATGAGTCTTCTCATACACGTAAAATTACCGGGAAAAATAAATCAGTTAATATCTATGGGGAAAATGAGAACGATATTTATATTTCTGTTTACATTGGTGGAGCAAGAAATCAAATTAATTATTTGCTAGAGGATTATAGAGTAATAGAAAATGAATTTAAACAAAAAAGAAAATTTGATAATCAGCAGGAGTTGAAAGGGACAAACTTCAAAAAGAAAAATTTTATTTATGGTGTGAAAACTTTTAATGAAGAAGCAATGTCTTTTTATTCAAAGTTTTTTAAAGCATTATATGAAAATAAAGCATATTATCATATAACAATGATTAGTAAAACAGAAATTCTCATTGAACAATCATTTAAAGGGATTATTATTCCTTTTGTAAAAACTGAAGTATTTTATTATTCATTAATTAAATTTTTATACAATTATAGATGCATTCCAGTTATGCTTGAATTTTTTGAAGAAAACACAGTATCTAAAAATGATTTGATTGATAAAATTAGAGATCTATTAATTGGGGTAATAGAGAAAACAAAGGATATTCCGAGAAAGGTACATGATACAGGAGCTTTAAAACAGTTATTATTTATATTAGATAATTTCTTAGTTCAATTTGATACAAAGGCTAAATATCCTTGGGATTATACTTTAGTATATGATGGATTTAATAAGTATTTAAAAGAAATGAATATAGCTCAATCTGATTGTCATCTTTACATGGATAAAGAATCAAATGTCCATGAATATGGCTTAAATTATTCTTATGGAATTATAAAAGAAGTAGATTCTAAGCAGAAGATTGGGGTGAGAATTTCTGATATATTAAGTAATTTCATTGAAAGAATATCATATGCTATTCAAATTGATATGCAGGAAGTAGAAATTCAAACTGTATATAGTATTCAAACTGAGGATTTTGAAAGGAAAAACTTGTTGAGTTGGCAATGGTTTGATATTAATGAATCTCAGTTTCAATTGTATAAGCTAATAGCACGATATTTTGAATTATATTGTGATGTATATTGGTCATCTTATACTGGAATTTATTCTGATAATACAGTTATGTTTTTTTCACTATTCCATTATATAGATATATATGAAACATATGAAGAGTTTCGGAAGACTAGCTATTTAATGCATGCGGAGAAATACAATGTATGTGTATGCGAAAGGTTAAATAAAAATTTTGATGATAAGTAATAAAAATTCATGTTAATTTTTAGGAGTATTAGAGTACAATGTATTTTTAATAATAAGTAATTTTTTTGAAGATAAATCCTATTAGAATTTTTTGTTTAGAGGCTGGCCACTAAGTTTATGGGATGGAACAGGAGTTTTGGGTTGCTATTCATGAGGAGAGTTACTATAAGTACTAAGATATAATATATTTCAATATATTTAAAAATTTCCTTTTGAGCTTGTTCAAGAGTTTCGTAGTGAGAGTCTTGAATAAGCTCTCTCTTTATGGTTCTATAAAAGGATTCCATAATAGCATTATCATAAGGATTTCCTTTGCGACTATTACTATGAATTGCTGTAAGCGTCAAAGAATCGACGCTTACAATAAAGGTAAGTAAAATAAACAATTTCAATACTGGAAAAGGAGAGAAAATGAATAAAAATAATAATAAGAATGACACAATCTACAGGAAACTAGAAAAATAGTAGCAGAGTTTAATGAAAAATTCAAAAGCATTGAAGGAGCAAGTGAAGCTATAGGTGTAAGTAAGGATCAACTTACTAACTATAAATTGGGACTATATAAGCAACTACCAATAGATTCAGTAGTTAGAATTGCAGATGCATACAATGCACCAGAATTAATGAATTATTATTGCTGCAATGAATGTGTTATAGGAAAACTTACTATGGCACCAGTAGAACTATGTGGACTTAAAAGACTAACGATTCAAATATTAGCAGTTCTAAATAGTACGAGTATTACAAAAATTAATGAATCGTTAATTGATATAACTGTAGATGGAAAGATAACGAAAGATGAAATTTCTAGGTTGCAAGAAATAATTGATGCCTTAGATGAGATTTCAGTTAAATCTTAATCTTTAAAGATATGGGCTGAAAAAAACTTAATGAGTTGTTGGAAAAATGGTTAATTGTAACTAATTTTAAATATTTGCATAGTATAAAAGCAAATATTAAAGGGTGATACTATGAAAAGTAGACAATCTATAACAGTTAGAGTTCATTATCCTGAAACAACAGAAGGAATGGAAATGCTTAAAAAGTCCCAGGCTGAGGTTATGATTGATATTTTAGAAAAACAGCTAGGAGAAAAAAAGGTAAGAGAGCTTGTTGAATATATGAAAATTAAAACACAAAAAGCTTAGGATAAACAG
>JAQSXU010000039.1 GCA_029256485.1 Clostridiaceae bacterium | reverse complement strand
TTCCCTTCCATAAAATACCTCCTCATGGCAAAGCAACAAAACACATTATATTATTTGTGACGAAAATTGTCAAATGTTGCTTGTGCGGATTAGACTGTTCCAAAATGCACCATGTGCATAACTTTAAAACCATATAAAATAATATAATAGCTACTTAATATTAACAGTCTATACGGGTGTGGTAATAGTACAATTATTAGAAGTATGTGTTATAATTATATGCCAAAATTAATATTTTTAATCACTTATACCGATTTATAGTGTAAAATTTGTTAATTTCCCTAGAATTGCGTAATATAATTTTACACTATATTTATATTTTTAGCAACCCCTTAATATTTTGGCATGTTTTATCTGATATAACTGATGGCTCTAAACTTTTAATTTCAGCCAATTTTTCTATAATAAATTTAATATAATTCGATTTATTTCTTTTTCCCCTATTTGGCTCCGGTGACATATATGGGCAATCAGTTTCAACTAATATCCTATCAAGGGGTATTTCTTTTGCAACTTCTTTAATTTTTTTTGAATTTTTAAAAGTTACTACCCCAGTAAATCCAATATAATATCCTAGTTTAATACACTCCCTTGCAAACTCTAAACTGCCTGAGAAGCAGTGAATAACTCCTTTTACTTCAGGGAATTTTTTAATTATATTTAGGGTATCCTCGTGAGCATCTCTATCATGTATTACCACAGGCAGCTGTAGTTCCCTAGCAAGTTCCATTTGTTTTATAAATGCCTGTTTTTGAATTTCCCTTGATGGATTTTCTTTATAATAATAATCCAATCCAATTTCACCAATTGCCTTTACTTTAGAGCTTCTAGCCAGCTGCTTTAGCTTCTCAATAAAACTATCATCAACTTCATTTGCATACTCTGGATGTAAACCTACCGCCGCATAAAAAAAGTCATTTGTCTCAGCTAACTCTACAGACTTTTGCGCTCCATAAAAAGAAGAACCGCAATTCAATACACCTATAACATTGTTTTTTTTAATTTCCTCAATAATTTCTTCCCTATCTTCATCAAATTGTTCATCATCATAATGAGCATGGGAATCAAATATTTTAATATTTTCCATAGTACACCCTCTTTACTCAGCCGAAAATTAATAGTTGGGAGTGTGTAATTTGTTCCTTCTCACGTCCCAACTATAAATGTTTAGTGAAATTTAATTATATGATATTTATACAATTACTAGTTCATAATCCTGTATCCCTAGACCAATTTCTTCTCCATGTTTAAGTCCTGCTTCCCAACTTGTATTTATATGAATGTGTCCAAATTTATCTTCGCCCTCATGATAATGATTATCGCTTAAGATAGACCCTCTTATCATTGGCGCTTTATTTACAAGGTCTACAGATAATTTATCCAGCGCCACTGGATCAAAAGAGGCCGCTATACCTATGTCTGGAACAATAGCCATATCATTTGACGGCACACAATCACAATCAGGTGATACATTCATAATAAAATTAATATGAAAATTTGGTTTATCTTTAACAACTGCATAAGCGTATTCTGCTATTTTTTCATTTGCTGTAACTGCACTTTCATTCCAAACAACTTGAGCCGCATCAAATTGGCATATAGCAACACACATTCCACAGCCTACACATTTGTCGTAATTCATATCAGCTTTTCTGTTTTCATTAAAACTAATTGCACCATGGGCACAACCTTTTATGCACATACCGCAGCCTGCACAATTTTCTTTATTGATTTTAGGCTGAGAAGCTGAATGCATTTCTAATTTTCCACCTCTAGAACCTGAACCCATCCCCAGGTTTTTTAAAGCTCCTCCAAATCCTGTCATTTCATGGCCTTTAAAATGACTCATAGATATTATAATATCTGCGTCAGCTATGGCAGCTCCTATTTTTGCTGTTTTACAATACTTCTCATTTATTTGTATTTCTCTGTAATCAGTTCCCTTAAGACCATCTGCAATTATTACATTACATCCCACTGATAATGGATTAAATCCATTTTCTTGTGCAGATAATAAATGGTCAACTGCATTTGATCTTCTTCCTGAGTATAAAGTATTGGAATCTGTAAGGAAAACCATTCCACCAAGATTCTTAATTATGCTAACTATTTTAGCAGCATAATTAGGTCTTATGTAAGCAAGATTCCCGGGTTCTCCAAAATGAATTTTTATTGCTACAAATTGATTTTTAAAATCAATATTTTGGATACCTGCCTTTTTTACTAATCTCTCTAACTTATCTAATAGATTTACTCCCGGTTTTGTTCTCAAGTCTGTAAAATATACCTTAGACTTTTCCATTGTAATCACCCCTCAACATAAACTCCCTTAATTATATCATGTTTTTAATTTTAAATAAAACTTTGGTATCATATGAAACCTTTGCACATTATGGCTGAGTATCATACATGATTTCAAAATATCCCTGGGGATGTTTGCAGGCAGGACATACAGCCGGCGCCTCTTTTCCTTCAAAAATGTACCCGCAGTTTCTGCATTTCCATCTTTGATTTGTATCACGTTTATATAAAGTTCCATTTTTTAAGCTGCTTAGTAAATCTAAATATCTTTTCTCATGTGCTGTTTCAATTTCTATGATTTTTCTAATAATTAATTCTATGTCCTTAAACCCTTCTTGTTTTGCTATATCAGCAAATGATGGATATAATGTACCCCATTCTTCTTTCTCTCCTTGAGCTGCATATTGAAGATTTTGCTCCGTATTACCATATCCTATTGGATATTCTGCATCTACTTTAATATGTGCGTTTCCTAAACCCTGAACTAAGAAATCAAAAAATATTTTTGCATGCTCCTTTTCATTATCAGCTGTTTCTAAAAATATGGCTGCAATTTGTTTATGGCCTTCTTTGTCTGCAACTTTACTATAGAATGTGTATCTATTTCTTGCCTGAGATTCACCTGCAAATGCCTTGGCTAAATTTTCTGCGGTTTGAGTTCCTTTTAAATCTTTCATAATTACAATCACCTCATATAAAATACTTTCTCTATATTTTCCCCAAAAATTTTGTAATAATTTATAATTTTCTATTATTAAGTTTATTATTATGCCAATTTATATTAAAATTATCTCAATGTATAAATATAAGATATAAAGGAGATTTTATAATGCTGCTTCATAAAGAAATATTCAATGCTAAATATGAAAATGTGATACCTATAAGTGGATTCTTATCAGTTGAACAAAAGGAAACAGATATTTTTGTACATTTCCTTAATGGAATAATTCAAGTATCTAACTTTTCTAATGGAATAATTAAAATATTCATTGGGGAAACCTTTGAAACTATCAATAGTACAAATGCAATTATAGATAATTTGCATAAGGTTAATTGTTCATTCTCTGAAAATGATGCTTATGTAGTAATACACGGATTAATTTCAGACACATATATTGAAAAAAGTTCTTTAAAAATAACCTTTAAATCCAAGGATGGGACCATAGTCTGCTCTGATTTTAAGCCTACTGGAAAGCGAAATTCAAATATTTTTATCAGCAAGGCAAACGATTGTCTTGCATACTATGGTTTGGGTGAAAAAGGCGGTTCTTTAAATAAAAAAAACTGTTATTTAGAAAATTATAATACAGATGATCCAGGAAATAATGATGACACAAATTTATTTTATAAAACAATTCCTTTTTATGTTGGGTTGAAACCTAACAATACTTATGGAATTTATTTTGATAATAGTTTTAGAAGTTATTTTGATATGGGTAAAAGTTTTAAGGATATGATTTATTTTGGAGCGGTAGAAGGAAAGATTCAGTATTATTTTATTCCTGGTAATGATTTAAAAGATGTAGTACATAAGTATCTTGAACTTACAGGCACCATGGATTTACCTCCTAAGTGGACTTTAGGTTATCAGCAGTGCAGATACAGCTATGGATCAGAAAAGGAAGTGCTAGACCTGGCTAAATGCTTAAGGCATAAAGAAATTCCCTGTGATACAATCTATTTGGATATTCATTATATGGATAAATTTAAAGTCATGACCTTTGACGAAAATAATTTTAATAACCCTGATAAAATGTTTAATGAATTGCACAAAAATGGATATAAGGTTGTAACTATTTTAGATCCTGGTGTAAAGATAGAGGGAAACTATGGTATATACGAAAGAGGATTAGCAGGAGATCATTTTATAAAAAATATTGATGGTACATTATTTACTGGAGAAGTATGGCCTGGTGAAAGTGCTTTCCCTGATTTTTCCAATATGGAATCCAGAGCATGGTGGAAAAGGGAACTTAAGGACTTCATTTCAATTGGCATTGATGGAATATGGAATGATATGAATGAACCTGCTGTTTTCAATAATGATATAAAAACTATGCCCCCCGAATGCATTCATAACAGCAATAATGGTACAATATCTCATTCAGAATTCCATAACTTATATGGCATGGAGATGAGCAGATGTTCAAAAGAAGCCCAGGAAGAATTGAGACCTAATTTACGTCAATTTTCTATGACAAGAGCTACATTTGCAGGTGGACAAAGATACTCCTCAATATGGACTGGAGATAACTATAGTACCTGGGATCACCTTAGAATGTCTATCCCAATGAATTGTAATATTGGTATTTCCGGATTTAGTTATGTAGGTAACGATGTTGGAGGATTTGGTGGAAATTGCACAGAAGAACTTTTTATTAGATGGATGGAGTTAGGAACCTTTCTACCTATTTTTAGAAATCATTCTGCAATATTTACTAAAAGGCAGGAGCCTTGGAGCTTTGGAACCGATGCTGAAAAAATTTGTAAAAATGCTATTCAGCTCAGGTATAAACTATTGCCTTATATCTATAACCAGTATTATAAGTCCTATAAAGAGGGAATACCTGTATTTAGACCAATGATTTTAGAATTTCCTAATGATGAAAATGTACTTGATATGTACTCACAGTTCATGTTTGGTGATAATATTTTAGTGGCACCAGTTCTTTACCAAGGTGCAAGAGAAAAATTAGTTTATTTGCCAAAAGGGAATTGGTATGATTTCTTTACTTATAAAAAATATGATGGTGGAAAGTATCATACAATTGATGTTCCTTTGAACAGTATAGGAATTTTCATAAAGGAAAATTCTATAATTCCTATATATGAACACAGTTTCAATTATGTAGGAGAAAAGGAAATCCCAATTACTTTGAAGCTATTCCCCGGCAGTGGTTCTTCAACCTTTTATGAAGATGATGGTATAACTCTTGAGTATAAGAAAGGTGTTTATAACATTTATAAATTTACCTACAATAATGATGCTGAAAAAAGTATAAATATTGAGCCTATAAATAAAGGTTTAGAAAAAATTCAAGATTTTAAAGTAGAATATGTGCTAGAATGTAATTAATATACAAAATACAGAGGTGATACTATTGATGCACTTTCAAGAACTATACCAGGCTTGCAGCATATGTAAAAAATGTTCCCTTCATACTAATAGAACCAACGTGGTTTTTGGAGATGGGAATATTAGATCTCCATTAATGTTTATTGGAGAAGCTCCGGGTGCAGATGAAGATAGAATTGGCGTCCCTTTTGTTGGCAAAGCTGGTAAGCTACTCTCAAAGGGACTAGAATCACTGAAGTTAACACGTAATGAATATTATATATGTAATGTGTGCAAATGCAGACCGGAAAACAATAGAACACCGTTAGAAGAAGAAGCTGAAGCGTGCCTTCCCTATCTGAGGAATCAAGTTGCTCTTATAAAACCAAAGATAATAGTTTGTTTAGGTGCAACAGCAATGAAATATATATTGGGAAAAGATTATAGAATAACAAGAGACAGGGGCAAATGGATAGAAAGGAAAGGCTTTTATATAATTGCAACTTTTCACCCTGCTGCTTTATTTAGAGATGAAAGCAAAAAAGCTTTGTTTTGGCAGGATTTAAAATTAATAAAAGAAAAATATTCTGAAGTTACAAATAAACATTGACATAATTAACATGATAATCTATCATTGGATTATATAATTTTATTTAATATAACTTTTTAAAATGCATTGAAGGAAAGAGTAGTAAACGGATGTTCCTAAAGAGAATGGGAATTAGGTGAAAACCCATGGTTCAAAAGTTTATGAACATGGCTCCTGAGCATATTATCTGAAATTTAGTAGGATAACACGTAAGCACACGTTATAGTGCAGGGTGATGGTAGTCACCTAGAGAGTTTCATATTGTGAAATATGAATAATTTAGAGTGGGATCGCGTAATTACGCCTCTATATGGTTATAATCCATATAGAGGTTTTTTTATAGTATAAGGAGGGATTTATAATGACTAAAAAACCGTATTACATTACTACACCAATTTATTATCCATCTGCTAATCTACATATAGGAAATACCTATACTACTGTTGCTGCTGACGCAATGGCTAGATTCAAGAGATTAACAGGTTATGATGTTATGTTTTTAACTGGAACCGATGAACATGGTCAAAAGATTCAGAGAATTGCAGAAGAAAAGGGAGTTACTCCAAAGGCTTATGTTGATGAAATAGTTGCAGGCATTCAAGAATTATGGAAACTTATGAACATAAGTTATGACAAATTTATTAGAACCACAGATGATTATCATATGAAATCTGTTCAAAAGATATTTAAGCAGCTGTATGACCAAGGTGATATATACAAAAGCTCCTATGAAGGATGGTATTGTACCCCTTGCGAATCCTTTTGGACTGAAACCCAGCTGGTAAATGGCAACTGTCCTGACTGTGGCAGACCAGTAGAAAAAGCAAAAGAAGAAGCATATTTTTTTAAGATGTCAAAATATGCAGATAGACTTATTGAATACATTGAAAGCCACCCGGAATTTATTCAGCCGGAAACAAGAAAAAATGAAATGATAAACAATTTTTTAAAACCTGGTTTACAGGATTTATGTATATCAAGAACTTCCTTCAATTGGGGAATTCCTGTTACTTTTGATGAAAAACATGTTATTTATGTCTGGATTGATGCCCTTGCAAATTATATTACAGCCTTAGGTTATGGAACAGGCAATGAAGACTTATACAATAAATTCTGGCCAGCAGATGTTCACCTTGTAGGAAAAGATATACTTAGGTTCCATACAATTTATTGGCCAATTATGCTTATGGCATTAGGTCTGCCTCTTCCAAAACAGGTATTCGGCCATGGGTGGCTATTGGTTGATGGTGGTAAGATGTCAAAATCAAAAGGAAATGTGGTAGATCCAGTAGTGCTTATAAACCATTTTGGTGCAGATGCTGTTAGATATTATTTATTGAGAGAAATTCCTTTTGGTCAGGATGGGTTGTTTAATAATGAAATATTTATTAAAAAAATCAACTCTGATTTAGCTAATGATTTAGGCAATCTTTTATCAAGAACAACTGCTATGATAGAAAAATATTTTAATGGGGTAATACCTGCTCCTTTGGTAAAGGAAACTTTGGATGAGGATTTAATAAAATTGGCCCTGGAAACTCCAGTAAAGTCTGTAAAAGCAATGGATAGCCTAAGAATTCCAGAGACTTTGGATGAAATATGGGCATTAATTGGAAGAGCCAATAAATATATTGATGAAACTACTCCTTGGATACTAGCTAAAGATGAATCAAAAAAACCAAGGTTAGGTACCGTACTTTATAATCTGTCAGAAAGCTTAAGATTTATTTCAGTTTGCTTAAGCTCATTCTTACCAGATACCAGTGCTAAAATAAACCAACAATTATCAATTGAGTTAACATCCTGGGACAGCTTAGCCTCCTTTGATGGAACAAGTGCTGGTACTAAAGTGAAAAAAGGTGAAAACTTATATCCAAGAATAGATGTAGATGCTAAAATAGAAGAACTAAACAAATTAAAAAGCGAAGATTCTAAGCCAGCTGTAAAAGAAGCTCTGCCAATTAAACCTGAGATTACCATAGATGATTTTGATAAAATTGATTTAAGAGTTGTAAAAGTTATTTCCTGTGAAGCAGTAAAGGGTTCTAATAAGCTTTTAAAACTTAAGGTTGATCTTGGCGGCGAGGAGAGACAGGTTGTATCAGGCATTGCTAAATTCTATAAACCTGAAGATTTAATTGGTAAACAAGTAGTTTTAGTTGCAAATTTAAAGCCAGTTAAATTACGTGGAGAACTTTCACAAGGAATGATTTTAGCTGCAGCTACAGATGACGATAGTAAGTTGTTTACCGTATCTATTCCAGGTGAACTGCCAACAGGAAGCAAAATTAGCTAGATTTATCTAGCTAATATTGTTGCCATAATTATGGCTGTCAGGTCTGCAAATAAGGCTGCCCACAGGGTATGCCTTATTTTTTTTACACCAACTGCTCCGTAATATACTGTGAGAGTATAGAATATGGTTTCTGTAGATCCCATTAAAATAGATGCTGTAACTCCTATATATGTGTCCGGTCCATAAGTTTTTATAATATCAGTAAATACCCCTAACGCTCCGCTCCCCGACAAAGGTTTTATAACTACTAACGGTACTATTTCAGAAGGTAGCCCAATTATTTTAACTATTGGTGTCACTGCAGCCGTAAAATAATCTAAAGCTCTTGATTCTCTAAATACTGCAACAGCTACCAGCATTGCAAGTAAATAAGGAAAAATTCTTAGACATATCATTAATCCATCTTTTGCACCTTCAATAAAACATTCATAAACTTTAACTCCTTTTAATATTCCATATATTACAATAGATATAATTAATATTGGAATAATAGCTTTGATAATATAATCCATAAGATGTCCCCCATTATTTTAAAAATATTTCTCTAATATCTTACATGATATAATTCCCACCAACGCCGCTGTTCCCGTAGCAATTATTGCAGGAAATATTATAGCTCCTGGACTCTTTGAACCCATAGCTGCCCTTATAGATATTACTGTAGTAGGGATTAATTGTATACATGCTGCATTTAACACTAGAAATAATGCCATATCATCACTAGCCGTCTCCTTATTGGCGTTGTTTTTACTTAGCTCTTCCATAGCCTTTATTCCAAATGGAGTTGCAGCATTTGATAATCCCATCATATTTGCAGTTAAATTCATAATAATAGCGCCTACGGCTTTTTCATTTTTTCCAGCATTCTTAAATAAAAATTTAATTATGGGTTTTAATATTATGGCAAGCTTTTCTGTTAATCCGCTTTTTTCAGCTATTTTCATAATCCCGCACCATAGACACATCATACCAATAAGTTTTATTACTAATTGGACAGTATTATCTGATGAAGATAATATCGCCTTTGATATTAAATCTCCTTTTCCTGTGATAATTCCAAATATTATTCCAAAAGCTAATATAAAAAACCATATAAAATTAATCATTTAACCCTCCATATACAGCCAACTTTATATTATGTATATGTTTGTACTAGTTTCAATATTTAAGAAAGTTATTTTACCATTGAATTTATTTATTTTTAGTGATACCATAAAAAATGAATGTAATTTTTATGGAGGCTTAAAATGGTCATTAAAGATGTTATGAAATATATTGAAAGCGAAATAGCTGTGATAAATGCCACACCTTGCGAAGTTTGTGGAGGGGATTATATCACTGAGCAAATGGAACCTGTTATCATTGATGATATCCCATATGATGTTTGCTCATGTATGTGCGAAAAATGTGGACATTTTAAAGTATTTGAATTTTCCGCACCATTTTTAGATAATAAATCTTTTGATAAAATTAAAAATAGTATGAACTAAAGGAGATTTAATATGAAGGAAACAAAACTAGTTTTAGCGCAGAAGGATATTGATGAAGCCTTAGCTCTTGTTGAAGATATGGAGAAATCCTTAAATGAAGTTAATTGTTCTAAGGAAAATATTAAAGATAACTTTTCATTTCTATGTTCTAAACTTCAGGAAATAGAATCAATTCTTAAAGAAGAAGGTATTTTGGAATAAAAAAAGAGTAAAGCGATTATGCTTTACTCTTTTTTTATTTAAGCCTTAAGTGCCTGCTCAATTTTTTCCTGATCAAATCCTACTATTACTTCATCATCTATTTTGATCACGGGAACACTTCTTATTCCCATTGAAATTAATTCTTTTCTTGCAACTGGTTCTTTTATATTCTTTTCCTTAAACTCTATATCATTGGAGTGAAAATACTCCTTTGCTAATTGGCAATATGCACAGCTATCTGATGTATAAATCATAACATTTTTCATTTAAATCCCTCCTAAAACTAATAGTAATAATTTCAATTACTATTTAATACCCCTATATGGTATCTTTATATTTATATTATATTTTTATTTATTATAGATGTCAATAGTATTTACTAAACTTTAATAATAATTATCCTTAAATACTCAATATCCATAATTCATATATTTTTTCATATGGTAAAATCATTGTTTTTAGAAAATAATATTTATAAGTTGTTAAATAATATTTATGAATGATAAAATAAGTATATACTTATCATTTATAGCTTTATAAATAATTGGAGGAAAATATGGACAAAAGTAAAATAAATAATAGCAGTTTGAATATAGAGCATAGAGATGATTCAATTAGAATAAATAAATTCATCAGTGACTCTGGCTTATGTTCCAGAAGAGAAGCTGATAAATTTATTTCGTCAGGCAGAGTATCTGTTAATAATAAACCTGCAGAAATAGGCACAAAAGTTTATCCTGGTGACTTAGTTACATTAGATGGCAAACAATTAAAAGCCACTGAAGAACTGGTATATATTGCTCTAAATAAACCTGTTGGAATTACCTGTACAACTGAGAGAAAAGTTAATGGAAATATTATAGACTATATTAATCATCCACAACGAATATTTCCCATTGGCAGACTTGATAAAGACTCTCAAGGACTAATTTTACTAACAAACGATGGTAACATAGTAAATAAAATATTAAGAGCAGGAAATAATCATGAAAAAGAGTATATTGTCACTGTAGATAAGCCAATTACAAAGGAATTTATAAGTAAAATGAGTTCTGGTGTAAACATACTTAATACTAAAACCAAACCCTGTAAAATAGTAAAGTTGAGTAACTATACTTTTAATATCATATTAACTCAAGGTTTAAATAGGCAGGTAAGAAGAATGTGCCAGTCTTTTGATTACAGTGTTATCAAATTAAAAAGAATACGAATTATGAATATACGGCTCGGAGACCTTTTAATAGGAAAATGGCGTTATTTAACAAAAAGTGAATTGCAGGGATTAAACAACCTTATTTCTAATTCGTCAAAAACAGAAGAAGCTTCCAGGTGAAGTTTCTTCTGCATATTCTTAATGCAAAAACCAAGTTAAATCCAAATATGTAGGATTAGTTACTCTTTGTTTAAATTCGTTCATTGTTAGTAACCCACCTATATATATTCTATTTAACGTAAATATTCCATTAGATTTATAGGCCCATTTTCCCTTTGTTGTAAATGCCATTTTATACCCAGCTTCCTTTAAAGCATTAATGGTAACCTTATTATATTCTCCATATGGATATGATAAATATTTACAATTGATACCTAACTTTTCATCTATAATTTTTTTTGATTGCTTTAAATTATATAACTGTTCATCATAAGTTAGCTTATTTAACTTACTATGATCTAAAGTATGACTTCCAATTTCTATTCCGTTGTTTATCATCTCTTTCAGCTGTGGAAATTTTATATATAGGCCGCCTTGGTTGCATAAATCTGTAATTATAAAAATAGTTGCTTTTAAATTATAATGTCTCAATATAGGATATGCATTTATAAAATTATCCTCATATCCATCGTCAAATGTTATAACAACCGACTTCTGTGGGACTTCCTTATTGTATTTCATGAAGTTAAATAATTCACTCATAGATAAAGTAGTGTAACCATTATCTTTTAAGTACTTCATTTGATCTTTAAACACTTCCGGCTGTACAACAAGCGGATTGGTTTTATCGTTTTTTATAGAGTGATACATTAACACTGGAATACCATTATTATTATATTTAATACTCTTTGAATCCCTTCTGGAGCTAAAATTTAAATCTCTTGCTGATATTATGCAGACTATACATAATATCAATATTATTATATATATTCCTATTGATTGTCTTCTAATTAACCCCCTCATTAATTAACCCCTTAAATACTTTATACAATTAGATTTATATTATAGTTTATATTTATTTATAACAATATTTTCACTTACTCCTTATTATAATTTCTATTAGTTAATCTTCTTATAAATTCTGTTTTAGGTGCTTCTTCACTTATATATACTCTATCTAAAGTATAAATTCCATCTGTTTTATCAGACCAAGTTCCGTTTGTTGTAAAGGCCATTTTATACCCCGCTTCTTTTGCAGCTTTAACAGTTTCTTTATTATATTTTCCTACTGGATATGCTATATATTTCACTTGCTTATTCAATAATTTTTCCAAAAATAATTTTGACTCATTTAACTCATTTAACTGTTGCTTATAGCTTTCTTTATTTAATTCCTCATGGTCTAAAGTATGGCTTTCTACGTCAAATCCATATTCATCCATTTCCTTAAGCTGAGAACTATTTAAATATGCCCTGTTTTTATCTACAGTATTAGTAATCATAAACACTGTTGCCTTAAAACCAAATTCTTTTATTATTGGAAAAGCATTAGTATAATTATCAGCATAACCGTCATCAAATGTTAAAGCTACTGATTTATCTGGTACTGGAGTATTATTTTCAAGAAAACTATATAACTCATTTAAGGTTAATGTAGTATATCCATTATCCTTTAAATACTGCATTTGCTCTTTAAATTGTTCCTTAGGAATTCTTAATGGATTGTTCTTTTCATAATCAATAGAATGATACATGAGAACTGGTATACCTCTATCGTTATAAATCAAATTGCCATCCTTAAAAACCCTATCCTTTTTTTCTTGGCTGGTTTCCTTTTTCTTCACATCTACAGCTTTTTCATCAGTTTTTTTTACTTCATCAGATTTGCTTATACTTAAAGACATATCTTTTTGGGCTTTTTCTGCAGTAGAATGTACAATTGTATATGAAACCCCTATACCTAGTGCCAAAATACACGCTATAATTATCAATATATTCCTTAACTTCAAATAATCACTCCCTAATCTAATTTTTTCATTTGCTATAATTATTATAATACAAATTTAATATATATAATATTATGTTAAGTTACAAAAATTTAATGCATTGTTTAATAAGTTATTCACATTATCCACAAGTTGCATGTGCATAACTTGTTATTTTTATATAATAATCATTATTTAACTCTTTTTTAAATAATCTTGTAAAACATCTTTTACGGATAATGGTTAATTGTGGAAATCGATATTTCAGCATTTTCCAGTTTATAATTGTATTCCTCCTTGTTTTTAGGTGCAAATAGTAAATACATTTATAAAATCAATTTTTCATAGTTATCAACATTGTCCACATTTACCATGTGCATAACTTGTGTAAGTAGTGTTAATTCTCCACACTTATAAATTATTATTCAGATTTTTAGGCAAAGAGCATAAATATAAGCCTTAAATTTCATAAATATGTCCTATTTAATTTAATTATTATAAACATTATCCACAATGTTGTGGATATATTGTTAGTAACTTTTATCACATTTTTATTTTTTTTTTATATTATACTAGTATAACTTGTAAGCCAACTTTAAAATATCCTCATCTTACAGAGAATAAAATGATATATTTTTTTTAATTCTCTGTAATTTTTATTTTATTTAGAAAATTCTTAACAATTCATTATTATTATGATATTATTATATTAAAATATGGATTTAGGAGGATGTTAGCCTATGAAAAATAACGTTATCTATGTTGACTTCTCCACAAAAAATAAGAGGAAGATTAAAAAAAATAATTTCTTTAATATTTTGATTTACAAATTAGCCATCATTTTTTATAAGATTTTCAATAAGGAAAATAATTATAAAAACAATAACAATAAGATGCATTCGGTAAAATAATATAAATATTAACATCTGCTTACGGAACACATATTTATTTTTGTGTTCTTCTTTATTTATGGTAAACTATTTATATACTATTATTGAGGTGATACTATGAGAGTAGGCTTAGGTTATGATGTTCATAAGCTTGTAGAAAATAGAAAATTAATTTTAGGAGGAGTGCTTATCCCATATGAAAATGGGCTGTTAGGGCATTCTGATGCAGATGTATTGATCCATGCTATTATGGATTCATTGCTAGGAGCTGCAGCATTAGGGGATATAGGTATGCACTTCCCTGATACTGATGCTAAGTATAGTGGTATATCTAGTTTACTTTTACTTAAATATGTTAAAGATCTTTTAGATGAAGCAAATTATATCATTTGTAACATAGATGCTACTATTATAGCCCAAAAACCTAAAATGTCTCCCTTTATTCCAGAAATGAGGAGTAATATTTCTTCTGCACTGGCTATAGATATAGGCCTAATAAATGTAAAAGCCACAACTGAAGAGGGCTTGGGCTTTACAGGTAATGGCCAAGGTATATCTAGCCAATGTATATGCTTAATTGAAAAACGTGTTTAATAATTAAAAAAGTTCAAACAGCAAATAATATTATCTGTTGTTTGAACTTTAAACTTTTAATCAATGATTTACATTAACTTTAAGCAAATCCAAAATAAACATTACTAATGGAATGCCTAATAACAATCCCCATGTACCCATGAAGTGTTCTGATACAATAAGTATTAAGAATGTAAAAAATACTGGTAGTTCAGTTTTATCTGACATAAGCTTTGGATTTAAAACATAGCTTTCCAAACTATGAAGCATAGCAATCATGATCATTACATAAACCACTTTAGTTATACCGCCTATATTGAATGCTATTATTGATAGCGGCACCAATGATATTATAACACCTGCTACAGGTATTAATCCGCAAATAAATATCATAAATCCTAATGCTATTATTTGAGGAAATCTCATAATGCTTAGAATAATTAGAGATATTATTGCATTAATTATTGCGATTAGTATCTGTGCCTGTATAACCTTACCAAATGAATTTGAAAAATTTGTCCAAAAAAATTCTACGTAATTATATATTGATGAAACTCTGCTTGTTTTGAATTTAGATAAAAATTGTTTTATTTTTTGCTTTTCTAGCATAAAAAATAAGCTTAATATAAATGCTAAAAATATATTTATTCCCATTTTCCCAATATTGGTAACCATCAAAAATAAAGAATCCACTTGACCCTTTATATATCCCTTTATATCTATGGGTCCAAAGTATTTATCAATATATTGTTGAACTATAACAACATTTGAATTACCTTTACTTGTAGACAGTTGATTTAATAGTGCTGCACTTTCATTTATAATTATTGGTACATATCTGTATATAAAGAATGAAAACATTGATATTAATAATATGTATAATATTATAGTAACAAACAACTCATTAAAACGATTCTTGACTAAAAACTTTTTTACAATAAATTGCTGCAAACTATAAATTAGAAAAGTAAATAAAAATGTTAATAGAAATAAGTTTAGCATTTTTTTCATTGAATAAAAAAACAAAATGATCAATAAAAATACAGATATTTCCTTAGTTGCTTCCTTTTTAAATAAATCTATAATAAATTCCATTGAATTCCCCCCTAAAGTACACATTAATTCCATAATTATTATACATTATTTAGACTTTTTATTACATAAAATTTAATAAATAATAACCCCAAAATACTTATATATTTTGAGGCTATTATAATTCAACTTCTATTGCCCTAAAGTAGCAACCATTACAGCTTTTATTGTATGCATTCTGTTCTCAGCTTCATCAAATACTACTGAATGTTCTCCTTCAAATACTTCGTCAGTTACTTCCATAGCTGTTAAGCCAAATTTTTCATTTATGCTCTTACCAACCTTTGTCTTTAAGTCATGAAATGCTGGTAAGCAGTGTTCAAAAATAACCTTAGGATTTCCTGTTAACTTGAGCATTTCAGCATTGACTTGATATGGTTTTAAAAGCTTTATTCTGCTTGCCCAAACTTCATCTGGTTCTCCCATGGATACCCATACATCTGTATATATTACATCTGCATCTTTAACACCTTCAGTTACATTGTCTGTGCATGTTATTTTTGCTCCTGTTTCCTTTGCAACTTCTTTGCATTTTTTAAGCAGCTCTTCTGCTGGGAATAGCTCTTTTGGTGAAATTATTCTAAAGTCCATTCCCATTTTTGATGCACCAATCATAAGTGCATTAGCTACATTATTTCTTCCATCCCCTGAATATACAAATACTATCTTATTTAATGGTTTATCTATATGCTCTTGAATTGTTAGGAAATCTGCAAGTACTTGTGTTGGATGGTCTGCATCTGTAAGTCCATTCCAAACAGGTACTCCTGAATATTTAGCTAGGTCTTCCACTGTTGATTGAGCAAACCCTCTGTATTCTATTCCGTCATACATTCTTCCTAGAACTCTGGCTGTATCAGGAATTGATTCCTTCTTGCCCATCTGGCTTCCTGTAGGTCCAAGATAAGTTACATGTGCTCCCTGATCTAAAGCTGCAACCTCAAAGGAACATCTTGTTCTTGTGGAGTCTTTCTCAAATAATAAAACAATGTTTTTACCTTTTAATTTCTGCTGTTCTGTTCCTGTATATTTTGCTCTTTTTAATTCTTTAGCCAAATCAAGCATGAAGTTAATTTCCTTTGGTGAAAAGTCCATTAATGTTAAAAAGCTCCTATTTCTTAAATTAAATGCCATAATTATTCTCTCCTTTTAAATATTATTTTTATAAGTCATCTCTATAAAGGGGCATACTCATACATCTTGGGCCGCCTCTTCCTCTAGAAAGCTCAGATGAAGGAATAGCAATAACTTTTACATTATTTTTTTCTAAGATTTCATTTGTTACATAGTTTCTCTCATAAGTAATAACTTTTCCTGGTTCCAGTGCCAGCGTATTTGAGCCGTCATTCCACTGCTCTCTGCCGGAGATAATTTTATCTCCGCCGCCGCACCTAATTAAAGTAATATCTTTTCCTAGATATTTTGAAAGTATTTTTTCCAAACTCCCTGTTTCCTCATTTAACACAATTTCCTGGTCTTTATGGTTATATGTTATTGCAGTAACTCTAAGCTGGCCCTCAATACCCTTATGAATAGTAAACTTATCATAATCAACCATTGTAAATACAGTATCTAAATGCATAAAAGCTCTTATTTTAGGTATATCAAAAAGTAATACAATTTTAAAACTGTCACCATTTTCAAATATATTTTTAGCTATCTTTATTGCTGCCTTATCATCAGTTCTTTCACTGTTTCCAATTGCAATTACATCCTTGGACAATACAAGTTCATCCCCACCCTCAATTGAAAACCTTTCATTTCTATCGTACCATAATGGTATATTAGAATTCATAAAACTTGGATGATACTTAAATATATATTTCCCAAAAATAGTTTCTCTTTTCCTAGTTTCAGTTCTCATAGAATTTAGAGATATTCCCTTTCCAATTGATGCAAATGGGTCTCTTGTAAAATACAAATTTGGCATTGGATCCATAACAAATGGATAATCATCAAAATCTTCATTAATTCCTAAATCCTTTTTTCTGATTCCAGCCATTATTTTGTCTACCATTTCTTTGTTTTCCATTGACAATAAATATTTCTTCAATGGTTCTATGTAATCATTATGATGAGAAAGACTCTCCACAATAACCTCATGGACAAATTTTTCCTTAACTTCTTTATTATTGATAGCTTCTGCCGTCAAACTTTCCAAATATTCTACTTGAACTCCATTTTTTTTGAACACATTGGCAAAGTTGTCATGTTCCTCTCTAGCAACTTTTAAAAATGGTATATCATCAAATAATAGTCTATCTAAGTACTCTGGAATTAAATTTTCAATTTCTCCGCCAGGTCTATGTAAAAGTACTGTTTTCAATTTTCCAATTTCAGAATAAACATTTATATATTTTTTATCCATAGATTACTACTCCTTAAAATTCAACATAAAATTAAAAAGCAGGTTTATCCCCCCTTTATAATGATTTAACATTTTAGGTTTGGTTAATTATTTTATTATTTTAGTTCCTGAAAGTCCATTTATAGCTTCTTTTGCTTTTGATAGTGAAGCTATAACTGCAATTTTGTCTTTATCAAATTCTACAAATTTTTTACAAGCTTCTACCTTAGGCAACATACTTCCAGGAGCAAATTGTTTTTCTTCTATATATTTATCCAGGTGATTTAATGTTATGAAATCCAACTTTTTTTCATTAGGGGAATTAAAATTAATACTAACCTTCTCTACAGCTGTTAGTATTAAAAGCATGTCTGCGTCAAGTATTTCTGCCAGTTTTTCTGCAGCAAAATCTTTATCTATTACTGCGGCTACACCTTTAACTAAGTTATCCTCTTTAACCACTGGTATTCCTCCGCCGCCGCAGGATATAACTATTTTACCTGTTTCAAATAAGTCCTTAATAATATCCTTTTCTATAACGTCAATTGGCTTTGGAGATGGAACTACCCTTCTATATCCTCTGCCAGCATCTTCCTTCATAACATATCCTTTTTCTCGTGCTAAAGAATCTGCCTCATCTTTACTATAAAATGAACCTATTGGCTTTGTTGGATTCTTAAAGCCGTAGTCATTCTTATCAACTAATACCTGAGTTATAACTGTTCCTACAGGTTTTCTAATATTTCTTCTAAGTAATTCCTCTTCAATTGCATTTTGAAGATGATACCCTATATATCCCTGGGAAAATGCACCGCATACATCGAATGGAAATAATACATTTGAGTTGTCTGATTTATGAGCAGTTTCTACACTGCCTAATATTTGACCCACTTGAGGTCCATTTCCGTGAACAATTGCAATTGAGTTTCCTTGCTCTATCAAATCTATAATTGACTTAGCTGTTTCCTTGCATGTCTCTAATTGCCCAGCAGCACTTTTATCCTTTGGGTTTGACTGAAGAGCATTCCCCCCCAAAGCTAATACTATTTTCATAAACATTTCCTCCCCATGAACCAATTTCTATTAACAGTTAATTATAAGCAAAAAAATCTAATTTTGTCTATACTATACTTCTAAAAAATACTAATTCAATAATAAATTATCTGTATTATTAAAATAAATATACCTATATTAATAAATCCATAGAAGAACTGATGACAAAAATAAAGCATAAGAATAAGATTTATTCCAATGCTTTGTTTTAGCCTGATTTTTAAAGCTGAATTTTAATTGTCATTTTTTTGATATTTGTCCACAATATTCTGAACTAGTTTCTTTATAGTACTAGCTTCAGCAATTAAATTCATAACCACTATAAAAACTACTATTCTTTCTTCATCTTCTGGCTTTAAATTACAGTCTTTAACAATCTTCATTATTTTATTCTCATCAAAGCTTTGTTCCGAAAAAAGCTTTTTAAAACTCTCTTCCTGAATTTCAGAGAATATTTTATATGCATATTCCCAGGATATAATATCATCGGTTCTATCATTAATTTTATTAAAAGCCAAATCAAACACTTTTTTTATCTCATCTGTGGTAAGCACTGGTCTCATATGACTCAACAATACTAATTGTGCCAGATGCAGTTTTGTATACCCTCTTTTTTTGCCATCTTCAGGTTTGGAAATCACTTCACTTTTAATGTAATTTTGAACTATGTTGTTTGTATACTTTTCTCCCTCAAATTTATCGTTTAAATAATCTATTACCTGAGATAAAAAAAGGTCATATTTAGGTAGATCCTCATATGGTATTATGGTGCTTTTTGATATACTTTTAACTAGATCATTTATATAATCTAATCCCTCTCTTTTGCCTTCCATAAGATACCTCCTAACTTATATAATTTTATATTATTCAGTTTATTTGATAATTACATTATAAGTTATTTGTTAACCCATTACAAGTTCCTTTATATAATTTAATAAATATTTATTCTTTGTATAAATCAATTCTCTTATTACATGTAAAATTTAAGCAAAAAGAAGTTATCCACATTTTTAAATGTATTATCAACATTTATTTGTGGATAACTCTCTTAGTAGTTCATTTATACACAATAATCATACTTTATTACAGTAATGTTTTTGATATAATTTACAAATTCTGTGGATAACTTTTACTTATTTTGCATTATTTTTTCTTCTACTTTGAAGATTTATTATAATCATCTAAAAATTTATCAATTCCAATATCTGTAAGAGGGTGCTTTAGCATCTGATTTAATACTTTATATGGTATAGTAGCTATATGAGCTCCTTCCTTTGCACATTCCAGCACACTCATTGGATTTCTAATACTTGCTGCAATTATTTCTGTTTTTATTCCATAATAATTAAAGATCTTTGCTATATCACTAATAACTGGAAGTCCACCATTTCCTATATCATCAAGCCTTCCAACAAAAGGACTTACATAGCTAGCTCCTGCCTTTGCAGCTAATAAAGCTTGTTGTGCAGAAAAAATCAAAGTAACATTTGTTTTAATGCCATCTTTGGAAAGAATATTTACAGCTTTTAGCCCCTCTTCACACATTGGTATTTTTATTACAATGTTTTTATGTATCTTAACTAGATCCCTTGCTTCCTTCACCATCCCATCACTTACCAGGCTTATAACCTCAGCACTAATTGGTCCATCAACAATTCTAGTGATTTCCTCTATAACTTCTTTTAAATCTCTGCCTTCTTTGGCTATTAATGAAGGGTTAGTAGTAACCCCATCAAGTATTCCCCATGCAGCAACCTTTTTAATTTCATCAATATTAGCTGTATCAATAAAAATCTTCATTACAATTCCTCCTTAATTATACTATGTCCTTATTATACCACACAGGTTAATTATTGGTTCCTGCATTATACAAAGCTTTCCACTAAAATGTAACATACTCTCAATTATTAAGTTAATATTTCCCACTTTTTTGCAAGAGCAAAATATAAAATCGTAATAATTTAAATATGTTTGTAATTTTAAAAAAATTGCTTATTTTTTACACTATTTAAATAATATAGTTTTAAAACATGAATTTATTGGCAAAATTATTAATGAATAATCATATTTATCTATAAGATAGCAGCTTTAATTCTATAATTTTTATGAAATCACATAAGTAAATCAATTAAAATTCGACATTAATTAATTATATACCCATAAACTTACTTTTTTATTGTAATGTGATTTTTATTATAAAAATAGGGAATTTATGTAATTATTCAATAGCTTTCGCATATAGTTAATTCATTTTCGTTGATTTTACTGTACTTACGAGTATAGTAAAAAAATGTATTTTTAGTGCAAATTATATTGACATTTGTATATTTTGGTAGTATATTAACTATAGATGGAAGTAAATAATCTTTTTGTAAAAAAATAATTAAAATAGTTGACTTTTAATGTCATATTTGTTATTATTTAATTAATCAAATGTCGAAACATAGAATTTTAAGGAGGAATATTAAATGAAATCTACAGGTGTAGTAAGAAGAGTTGATGAATTAGGAAGAATAGTTATTCCTATAGAACTAAGAAGAACATTAGATATTGCTGAAAAGGATGCTTTAGAAATATATGTTGACGGTGAGCAAATCATATTAAAGAAGTATGAACCAGCTTGCATTTTCTGCGGCGATGCTAGAGACGTTATAAATTACAAAGGAAAAAATATTTGCAAAAGCTGTTTAAAAGAAATAAAAGACGGAAAATAAATTATAGCAATTAACATTATTTATATAGATAAATAGTACACTCTATCCCCCCCACATGGATTCCCCGTTCATGTGGGATTTTTTTATAAACATGTATAAGCCAAAAACCAGCAAGTTTAGTTAGCTTGCTGGTTTCTATTTCTTATTTAATTCTTCTGGCCCTGGAGAAATCTGATCTTGATAATGATGATATCTTAACTGTATCTCCAGTTTGCGGTGCATGAATATACATCCCATTTCCCACATATATTCCAACATGGTGAGGACTGCTATATGATCCAAAGAAAACTAAATCTCCTGGCTGTATACTATTTAATGGAACTTCAACTCCATCACCTATTTGAGTATACGTGGACCTTGAAAGAGAAATGCCAAAATGACCGTATACATATTGAACAAATCCTGAACAATCAAAGCCTGGTCTTGGTGATGTTCCACCCCATACATATGGAGTTCCAATAAAATTCGCCGCATAAGCAACTACAGCATTTGAAGAAAGTGATGCAGCTCCTCTTGACGGCTGATATTTAGGTACTGATGCTGTGATACCGCTTATATATTTTGTAGCTTCAGTCTGAAATGCTGAAATTTGCGCAGCATACTTTTTTTCCTCACTCTTATATTCATTTACTTTTTTAACTATATCACTTTTTTTCGAATTAACCTGTGCTAATTTTGTTTCATTATCAGATTTTATTGCTAATAACTTATCGTTTTCTGTATCCAATACTTTTTTCTTATCTGCAATATCTTTTTTCTTATTGTCTAAATCCTTAATAATTCTTTTATCAAAATCAATAACTTTTTTTACATTTTCAATTCTGGAGACTAAATCGCCTAAGCCTTTAGCTTCCAAAATAACGTATATGTAGCTGTCAGAGCCGCTTATATATATTGCTCTAACTCTTTTGTTAAATAAATCTTGTTCTGTTTGAATATTTTCTTCAGCCTTATCAAGATCCTTTTGAGCAGATACAATATCTTTTCTTGTTTTCTCTATATTTTTATTATTATCATTTATATTATTTGTAAGTATCTGAATCTGGTTGTCCATCTTTTGTATGTCATCTTCAAGATTTTGTCTCGTGTCTTGAGTACTCTTTAGCGCACTTTGACTTTTCTGCAATCCAGCAGGATCTGCAAAAACGTTACCACTTAATGTTAACACTAGGCTTATAGCTAAAATAGCCGATAGTGTTTTCTTCCTCACTATACCTACCTCCTTTGTTTAGCAAAAAATTTTACGACACTAGAATTATTATACCACTTGTCCTTTTACTTTCTCAACCTCTAAAATTATACATTTTTTATCTTATATACAATTTACCTATTTTAATTCCACTTTGTTTGTAAAATACTTACCAATGATACTAATAAGTCTATAATTCTAATGAATGTTTATACACTTCTGACTTAGGAATGTTTCTTTCCTTAGCCACTTGTTTAATTGCCTCTTTTTTAGTAATCCCATTACTTATATAACTTTTTATATGCTCCTCAATGGTCAAACCATTCCATGCCATAGCTCTTTCATCCTCTATTTCCTGCTCTGATCTGCCTTCCACCACCAATACAAATTCCCCTTTTGGATTTAACTCAGAGTATTTCTGTATAGCGCTGCTTATTGTTGTTCTTATTATCTCTTCATGTAATTTTGTAAGTTCTCTACACATTGAAATGTTTCTGTCCCCTAATGTGGTCAATAAAAATTCCAGGGTGCTCACTAGTCTGTGAGGGGCTTCATAGAAAATTAAGGTTTCCTTTCTATCCACCAATTCCAATATAACTTCTTTTCTCTGCTTTTTATCCCTAGGGAGAAAACCCCTGAATATAAACTTAGATGTATCCAATCCAGAATATACTAATGCAGTGATTACAGCTGTGGCTCCGGGCAGCACCTCCACGGGTATATTCTGTTCAATGCATTTCTTTAGTATTACACTCCCAGGGTCTGAAATTCCGGGTGTACCAGCATCGGTAACTAATGCGATTGTTTTTCCGTCTTTTAACATGACTATTAGGTCTTCACTTTTACCCATTTCATTATGCTGGTGATAACTTATTAAAGTCTTCTTTATATTATAATGATTTAAAAGCTTTAATGTTTGTCTCGTATCTTCCGCTGCAATAATATCTGAATTAGACAATACTTCTAATGCTCTTAATGTTATATCCTTTAAATTGCCTATAGGGGTAGGTACCATATACAACTTACCAATTGAGTTATCCATTGATATCCTCCTGTTCTTTTCAATACAATTATTCATTTCTTCCATATATCTTATTTATTTCTTCTGTATAGCTTCCATCTTCATTATGAACATAAAGTGTCTTCTCCCATTTGAGAAATGTACCTCCATACTTTTGTCCTTCAACTAAAATGATATTTGGAGCTTTACTTATGCTGGGCTGAACCATTTGTATTCTTTTAGGTTCTAATTTATACTTTCTCATTGTGCACATAATATCTGCTAATCTATCCGGCCTGTGTACCATGAAAAATCTGCCATTATCTTTTAATAATATATTTGAAGCTCTTATAACATCATCTAAAGTGCAAAGTATCTCATGTCTAGCTATTGCATTATTATCCTTACTATTTATTAATCCTGAGTTTCTTAGCTTGTATGGTGGGTTAACAGTAACCACATCCGCTTTAGGCATAGATTTTAATAGGTCTATATTTTTTATATCTCCATTGATGAAGTTAACTTTATGTTCCAACTTATTATATTTTACACTTCTTTTAGCCATTTCTACCATATTATCTTGTATTTCTATCCCAATTATACTGGCTGCTGCAGTTTTCCCAGAAATTATGAATGGAACTATACCCGTTCCACTGCACAAATCAGCTACTAATGCTCCCCTTTTTATTTTAGCATAGTTAGCTAACAGTACAGCATCTACTCCAAATCTAAATGCTTCCTTCTTTTGAATTATACGTATATCATCTATTTGCAAATCATCTAAAGTTTCATCATCTTTTACTATATCAATCATATTTATCTTCTCGCATTCTTAAATTTTTATATAATCATTTTAGCAATAAAAAAACTGATTGTAAAATATTATGATGTAAAAAAATTAACTGCCTTACCTAGCAGTTAATTTTTATTATTTTCTATTTGATTAAACTTTGTATTCATAATAATAATATCAACTCTTCTATTCTTTGCTTTACCAGCTTCCGTTAAGTTATCTGCAATTGGTCTATATTGGCCATAGCCCACAGATGATAGCTTCTCTGGTGCAATACCAGCCTCACTAATAAGTAGTTCTGTTACATTTGTGGCTCTAATGGCGGATAATTCCCAATTTGAACCAAAATTACTATTATGTATAGGTACATTATCTGTATGCCCCTCAATTCTAATATAGTTGCCTAGTTGGTTTAATATCTTACCTATTTCAATTAGTTTCTTTTGTGATTCAGGCCTTATTGTAGCCTGTGCTGAATCAAAGAATAATGTATCATTTAAGCTTACAACAAGCCCTCTTTCTTCAACTTTAGATGAAGCTACATTACTCATATTATTATCCTTTAAATATTTATCAAGCTGCTGCTTAACATTTTCTAATTTATCTTGTTCTACAATGGCAGTATCAACTGGTTTGGTACTATCTGCAATACTTGCTGAATCTGAAGTTCCAATAATGCTTTTGCCTCCACCCATAGCTACCTTCAGAGAATTACTGAGCTGAGTATATTTGGTGGCATTTACATTGCTCATAGCATACATAACAACAAAGAATATCATTAATAAAGTAATCAAATCCACATAAGTAAGCAGCCATCTTTCGGTATTGCCAGCCTTACCAGACTTTCTCTTCATACCTCAACCTTCCCATCTTTACTTTCAAATTTAGTTAGCTCATCTTTATTTAAGAATCCTTTAAGTTTTTCGGAAATAGTGTTAGGATTAACACCTTCTTGAATATAAAGTACAGCCTCAACGATAAGTCTCTTCTCATTAAATTCCTTGTTATCTAACGCTTTTAACCTTGCAGCTATTGGCAGCCAAATCAAGTTAGCGGTACCAATACCATAGAGTGTTGCTATGAATGCTGCAGCAATTTTGGGTCCTAAGCTTGCAGTATCACTTAAGTTACCAAGAACGTGAACAAGTCCCATAACTGTTCCTATAATACCCATAGTAGGAGCATAGCCTCCAGCTATTTCAAATATGGATGCCCCATCTCTATGTCTTTCAGAAGTTGACTCTACCTCCAGTTCTAATATACTCCTTAATGCCTCGGGCTCAATTCCATCAACTGCTAGCTGAAGACCTTTTTTAATAAATGGATCTACTGATGTATTTTCAGTTATCTCTGATTCTAAACTCAATAATCCATTTTTTCTTGTTTTAAAAGAAATCTCCTTAAAATATAATACTAAGTCTACCAAATCAGTTTCTTTATGAATAAAAAACACCCTAAGCATAGCAGGTATTCTTTTAATTTCGGCCATGGGAAAGGATAGCCCTGTAGCACCGATTGTTCCACCAAAAATTATTATTGCCGCTGAAGCGGATGCAAGAGCTGTTACTGCTCCTCCTTCAAAAATAAATCCCACTATCAAGGATCCAAAACTAACTAATAAAAATACTACTGTAAAAATATCCATATCCAACCTCCAAAATCTATATATTATATATATTCGTAGATTTTAACCAATTGTTTATATGAAATATTTTAGTTTTTCCAATAAAAAAATGCAGAATAATAGCTTTTATGTACTTAACATACTAGGCTTTTATTCTGTATTAATTCTACTTATATTCAATAAAATCTGTCACTTATAGGATTTATTTTAATTTAATTGAAAAAATGGAATCTTTTCCTGCTGTAACTGCATCCCTCTTCTTTAACTTTATAGAATCAACAATATCCATATTTGTAACTAAAACTGGTGTTATAAGTGAAATACCCTTACCACTAATGAAATCTCTATTAATTTTTATAATTGGATCGCCAGCCTTAACAGATGTTCCTTCTTCGGCAATTCTTTCAAACCCATCTCCATTTAACTCCACCGTATCCAGACCTATGTGTATCAGTAATTCTATACCCTGTTTTGTTGTAATTGCAAAAGCATGGTTTGTTTTAAATATTAGAGTTAATGTACCATCTACCGGTGCCTTAATTACATCTCCGGTTGAATCAATTGCAGCTCCATCTCCTACAAGTTTTTCTGCAAAAACTTTATCTGGAACCTGATCCAGTTCAATAACATTTCCACTAATTGGGGCAACTATTTCTAAACTTTTTTTAAATAATCCTAACATATGAAACCCTCCATTGTTACAAAATAAAAG
>JAQSXU010000205.1 GCA_029256485.1 Clostridiaceae bacterium | reverse complement strand
CTTACATTTGTTTTACATTTCTTACAATAAGGATAATTACCACCTTGGTAAGTTTCATCTATTACGGTAAGTTTGCAACCACATCTATGTTTCACTTCATAGAACTTCATTTAAAGATCACCTTCATGGACATATTAATCAACCCCTATAAAATTTTGATTTTGTGTATATCTTTCTAGTTGCTATGGTTAACACTTATCAGCCCTCCCTTATATTCTTACGTCACCTCTGCATCTATGGCCTATTGGCAATTGACGCAAATATTTAAATGTTCTTTTAAAACCTTCTTTAAAATCACCTGTTACTTTAGGAATTAACATGGTTTCGGTACTATCATACCGATGGTCAACTATTATCGTAGATACTATATACACGCATACCTCCCTGTGTACTCGTTAACTCTTCTTTTATGTTTATATAGCATTGCACTATATTTATGTATTACCAGCGTTGTCAGTTAAAATAATAGAGTGGATTTAAAATCAAGTTGTATTAATTTCTTTAAAGAACATTTTTTATCATTCCCTCCGTTTTGTTTTTTTGTTTCGTCTTTGTTGTTTCCCTTGGTATGTCTATATAATACAATCTAATGATTTATAAATCAACGTCAATATACAATGAATATGACTTATAAATCATCATTCATCTTTAATATACTGCTCTTTGCTCGTTATAGCTTTTAAATTTACAAATAATATGATATATTATAAATATAAAGATTGAACTATAAGTCAAGGAAGGTAATTGTTATGATAGGTAATAATATAAAAAAAATTAGAGAAAAAATGGATATCAACCAGCGCACATTGGCGAAGCTGGCTAACATCACTTATGAATATTTAAATAGAATTGAAAACGGAAAGATGAATAATCCTTCTTTAGATGTATTAGATAAACTTGCTAAAGCTTTAAGATGCTCTGTAAGTGATTTAACAAATACAAGTGAGATTAAAGAAGATAAAGAACTAACTGTTGCTAAGGCTTTAAAAGAAACTTATCTAAACTCTAATAAAGAAGATGCTAATAAGCCAACTTCTCAAACTGTAACAGATCTACTTGTTAAAAGGTTAATACAAGAAGGAATAATAGATGAAGAAGGCAATATGTCATCATCTGACCTCAAACTATTAGAAGAAGCGATAAAACTTGATGCAAAACTAAATAATAACCTTAAAAAATCTAGTGAATAAGGCAAAGGTTCAATGAATTAACCTTTGCCTTATTTTTTTTACAACAAATTCCATATCAACTAATTCTAAGTCTTCATAATACTTTTCTATAATCTCTTTAATAGTTTCTTTTGTTTCCATAAGAATTACCCCCTAATATTATTCGTTTATTATGCGAACATATGTTCTAAAATTATTCTATAACTTTCCAAAAATAATGTCAATATCCACATACAATATCTGTTTTTTACAAAAATTTAATATTTGTTACTGTAATTTAATTATATCACGAAATCGTACTCATAAAATACCATGATTTTCTTGTAGAAAATATGTTCTCATTGGTATATTCTAAATATACGCCAATTTAATTATAATTTTTTGAAAAATGGTGGTGGTTAGATTTAAGTTGAACATAAAACAAGCTAGATTGGAACGTAAATTAACTCAAAAACAACTAGCAGAAAAGATTGGAGTAAAACAAAGTTATATCTCTAGGTTAGAAGATTTGGATCGGCATCCGAATTTATATTTAATCTTAAGAATTGCTTTGGTTCTTAATGCATGTCCATATCTGCTAGTGGATTTTTGTAGCGAATGTGAAATTGATAATATTGACATGAGGTGAAACGTATGGCAGGAGAAAAATTTACAATATATATGGATGAAGAATTAAAAAAAACATTAAAAAAAGTGGCAATAGATCAAAAGACAAGTGCTAGTGAGATAATAAGTAGGCTAGTTATGAAATATTTGAATGACATTAAAAGTAAAAATGCAGAAATGAAATGAGATAGGTGTATTGATATATGCCTATCTTTTTGTTATCCTAAACACGAGGTGATTATATGAAGAAGATAGCAATATACGTTAGGAAATCAGTGGAAGTAAAGGATAGTGTATCTATAGAAACGCAAACAGAAATGTGTAAAAATTATTTTGCAGATGAAAAATGTGAATTTGAAGTATTTTCAGATGATGGTTATAGTGGTGCAACAATAGAAAGACCAGCTTTCCAGTTATTAAATAAAAAACTTAAATTAAATATTTTTGACACTATAGTATGTTATAAATTGGATAGAATAAGCAGAAAAGTAATTGATATAGCAGATTTTTTTGAATTGCTAGAGAATAAGACTATAGATTTTGTTTGTGTTAAAGATAAATACGACACAACAACACCTATGGGCAGAGCAATGCTATATTTTGCTTCTGTATTTGCACAATTAGAGCGTGAAACTATAGCGGAAAGAGTTAAAGATGCTATGCTTAATCTTGCTAAAAAGGGTTGTTTTACTGGTGGAAAAGTGGCAAAAGGGTACAAGGTAACCAAAATAGATGGGAAAAGTTATTTAGAATTAGAAGATGAAAATTTTATAAAAGATTTATTCTATTCATATTTGAAAGAACCTAGCCTTTATAGTTTATATGGTACAGTAAGGAAATATTTTAAAAGTGATAATAACAATCCAAATATGTTAAGAAGAATGCTGCAAAGTCCTATATATGTCCAGTCATGTGAAAGGGTAAATGAATATCTTAATCAGCATGGATGGGAAACTGTTGGAGAACCCAATGGATGCGGTTATCTTACTTATAATGTTTCTAACAAAGAAACCAACATTGCTATTGTTAGTAAGCATAATGCAATAGTAGATGCGACAACATGGTTAAATATTCAGCATAGGCTTGATGAAGTAGCTGAAAAAAACCTAAAAAGATGTAGTAATATATTTTGGTTATCTAGTTTTTTAAAATGTCCACATTGTGGCGGGTATTATATAATTGCTAATTCAAAGAAAAATACATATTATGTGTGTAGCAATAGGTTGCAAAGAACTCAAAAAACTGCAAATAAATGCAAAAATAACAAATATATTAATTCAATAATTATAGAAAAGGAGATTGATAATTTTCTCGTATCACTAAAGAACAAACAGAAATTCCTAAAACAATATAACGAAAACCATGTTTCCAATAATAGCAATTCAATAAAAAAACTAAAAAAATCAATCAGCAAAAATGAAATAATGATTAATAACCTTATAGATAAACTAGCAATATTATCTAATGAAGCTGGTAAAAACGTATCTAAAAGATTAGAAGATATTACAAAAGAAAATACGAACTTAAAATTGCAACTTGAAAATGAGGAACTTGAATGTTTAGAAAATAATAGCTTCGGTCAAGACTATGTATTTGAAAACATTCAAACAATAATAAATGAAACTGATTTAAATAAAAAAAGAGTATTGATAAAAAATATTTTTAAAGAAATAACATATAATCCGTTTAATGGAGAACTAAAAATAACTTTTCTCTAGTATTACATTTAATATCAGTGGACATCCTCTTATTATAGATGTAATATATAATTAATAAAGGAGTGCTATTATGAATAAAAAAATAACTGTAATTTCTATAATTATAATCTTGATTTTATTTATACCAAATACACTTATAGCATCTTCTGTACAAGCTGAAACACTTAAAATTAGCAATTTAATTACAAGTGATAGTATATCTATCAGTAATATAAAAACTATGCAAGATGCCTTAAACAAAGCAAATAACCTACCACAAAATATAAAGTATAAATTATATGATAAGGGCTATACTATTAAATTGCAAAAGGATTTAATACATTTAAAAGGTAACAAAACTAATTTAGCACAAGGATTAAATGATCCCGAACAGAAAAGAATTACTATAGTCCACAGCCAATTGCCAAAGAACTTTAAAACTGATGACGTACTATTAACTCAAGGTGATAGTATTACTTTATTACATGAAATAGGACATACCGTTGATGATAATCTAATATACAGTGGTAGTGCTGATTTTGTTAAAGCATTTATACAAGAGAATAGAAAACTATTCAATACAGATGTATTTAAAAATGTTAGTGGTGCTTATTTAAATTATTATGCAATGTACAGTGACGAATATTTTACTGAATGCTTTGCATTATATTTTAACAGTAAAGAATCAAAGGAAATATTAAAAATTCGCGCTCCTATGACATATAAATATATTGATAAAATAATTAAGGGTTAAGGGTGAACTATGATAGAAAAAACTAATGAAGGCTATAAATTTAATACAGCTAATATGACAGAAGAAAATATATTATTAATTAAAGAACTACCAGAATGGCTTACAAATCATCTGGCAAATGAAGAAATTCATATTGCCATGATAAGAAATATATTACATTGTTATGGATATACATTGGCAAATGGTAAATATACATGAAAAGAATTTGCTGAACATATTAAAACCAATTATGAGTTGGACGAGCATGGTAAATGGTATTATGAATATTTAATAGTACTTAAAGAAAAAGAGCCTAGAGAAATTAATCCCTAGGCTTAAAATTATTTCTGCACTGCAGTAGACTTCATATTATTAACTTCCAAAACAGTACCTTTAATTACATTAAATATTTGTTCATCTGTAAGCCCTGTCTTTCCTTGTATCATATCCAAAACTTTTGTTTGTTTAAGAGTGCCCTTCCAGTCATTTTCTTTAGCAATCTGTTCTACTGCTTTAACTGCATTTTTAACCACTACAACATCATGGTTGTATTTATCTATGCCTATCTTTTGTATTAATTGCTCTCTCTGTAATTCTAAGAAGTCCTTATGTTTATTATAAAATTTCTTCACATAAAACAATGCTATGCCCAATAAAGTACTGATTATAGTTCCGATAATAGGTATTAATACTTGGCTTATTAATAATTCTTTCATTTTGTATTCCTCCAATATTTTTATATTAAAAAAGGACTATAGTTTTCTATAATCCTTAACCTAACATCTTAGCCCATGTTGCTGGACCAACTACTCCATCTGGCACTAATCCACGTGTTGCTTGCCAATTCTGCACTTTAACTTTAGTACCATTACCAAATATACCATCTATGGTAGCTCCAACTACCCATTGTATAAATCTAGTAGCATATTCGTAATGTTCCTCTTTTACGCCATCTAAAGGTCTTGAGTATATTTCCGTTACTGCCTTTACTGTATTTACTCCCCATATTGCATCTTGTGCCAATCCCATAATACCTTGAAATTCTTTCTTGGCTGCTATTGTAAGTGGGCCATCAAAACTATCTACTGCAAGACCTTTCTTAAGCAGAGTATTTAATTGTAATTGTATTATTCTAACTGTTGGATCGCCACTCTGTTGAACTTGTGGAGCTACAGCCAAAACCACATTATTAGTATCAATCAATACATCATTACTGAATATATCTATATCCATATTACCTTGAGCTCCTGCTATTCTTCCGGTCCAAGAATATTGTAATCCTGCATACCCTTTTGTATCGTTTGAATTAGCACCTGGTTCAGCAATCCATATCTTATTCTTAGGAAGTCCTGACTTATCTGCTACATTGTGAGCCGCATATAATAATAAACCAGGATTAAGGGCCATAAACGCAGCAACAAAATTCATATCCGGATTAGCTACCTCATAATCTAGTACAGGTTTCAAGTCCTGCTGATATTTTTCAATAGTATCCATAAAGTGTTTATATTCTGCTGCAACTGCATTTCTGCTAGCAAAGTGATAGAAACCAACCTTTAGTCCTCTATTTTTAGCATTGTTATATTGGCTATCTATTAAAGGATTTACATAGTTTAAACCTTCTGTAGCTTTAATATTTTAAATGTAATTCTAGCAAATATAAAAAGAGCCCCAAAAATGAAGCTCCAACAAGTCCCATACCCCACTTAAGGGTATTAACTAAATTTCTAATCTGTGTACATAAGTTTTTAATTTCAGTGCTATGTGTTGCTTCATTTCGTTCTAGCTTATCAAGCCTTCCAGCATGATTATTTAACCTTATTTCATGGTCATCTAAATTTTTATCAACATATTTTTTTCTTTCTTCACATAACTTTGCATCAACCCCCTAAATTATTAACTATGTTATTACTGAATCTACTAATATACCAGCATTAAACCTTAACTGTTGACCACTAATTGTTATAGTCCCACTATATCCTTTTTCTTCGCCACCGTCAGCTTTTGCAACATACAGATTCCATATGTTGTGTAAAGAGTGCTGTCCAGCATCAAAATCACCATAGAGTAAAATGGACTTGCCAGCAGCCGTATTAATTTGAATACCCCCGGTATCCGAACCATTTATCAAGTTGATTTCATTTGCGAACAATGTAGATACTATTTTATTTGCATCCTCTGCTTTATTATCAATTTCAAAAAGCATTGTATAATCGTTCATATTTAAAAATTTTAATTTACACCCTTCTTTTATTTCCGCAGCCATCCCGGGTGTACCTATTCCATTGTCTTCTCTTATAGTTTCTATTTGCCAGATTTGTGTTCCATTGTTGATAAAGTCAAAACCTTTTATTGTTCTATTTTCAAATTCTAGAGCTTTAAATCCATTATCTTTATCGTAGGTAGTCATTTTACCAGCTGTTAATGAAATAGCAAATGTACCATCAGAACTCTGTATAATTCCCGTTGTAATAAGACTAGCATCTAATTCACCTGTTTTAATAAAATTAGCAACTATTTCTCCATCCATAGTTATTGCAGTGCCATAAGTACCGTTATAACCCGTGGAACTATATCCTAAGCCATTAAGATTCCATCTCCATACTTTAGTAGCTGTTCTAATATCCTTAGTGTCCATTATTAAAATTTCGCCATCACGTTTTACTACATAACCACCTAAAGCATTTTTTAATTTATCAGTAATCTGTTTAGTCTGATCTATGGATAAATGGATATTATTTATTACAGAAGGTATATTAATTGTCACAGATTCAGCGTTATTTGCTGTCGCATCAGCTAAGGTTATATTGATATATTTTTCTCTTATAGCATCATAGGTATATTTAACAACCTTAGCTTTAAGATTTATTCCTATTTTCTCATGCTTACAAGTAACTATGTCACCCATATATATTTGTTGCAAAATAGAATAATCTTTATATTCTTCTGTTTTAGATAGCTCTACAAAATCTATTTCAGCATCTAATATAGGTTTGTCAATATTCTGTTCACTAAATAATAAAGCTGCCTGCTCTCTTAATTTAGTATAAACATCATCTTGGCTTACTGCTGTTTCACCTTCCTGCGGGTTAGTAATAACCTTAATATTAGGAAAATCAAAATCTTTAATCTTTGGTTTAAAATAGTTATTTATTAATGGACTATCAATATACTTTTCTGGAAGTAATAAAGGATTGTCATTAACATCTCTACCTACTGGCATTACTTTAGTTATCACATTACTATAATCTGTTTTATCATTGATACCTTGTAGATTCTTACCCCATGTTATGGTATATCCTCTATCTTCTCCTATAGCTCCATTGATGCGTATATCAAAGTTATCCCTTAAGACTTCTCCACCCCAAGTTTTTAAGTACGAATTATCTAAATCACCTAGTATTGATTCCACTGGATTTTTTCTTACATAATAAGCAGTACCAGTATTTAGAATGTCTGAATATCCTTTAAATCTATGAGTATATTGAGTGTGAGATAATATCCAATTCAAAGATCCTGCACCATTAAGGTTGGTAGGTCTTACATCTTCTAAGAAGTTATAAAGTAAGTCATAAAAAATATGCCTAGCATAAATTTCTATACTAGACATAGTCTTATTTTTATTTACTATTCTAAATAACTGTGTTCCTCTTGGTGTAGGTGCTTTTATAATATTATCTTCTATAAGATATTGCCATTTAGTATTGCCAAACAAAGGATATTCTAAGGTTATATCATAGATGCCATTGAGTTCTTCGGATACTTCTGCTTTTATACATGTATCTAGTACAGCTAATCCATTGTTTTCAAAATCTGTTTCGGTGGAATTATATATATTTATCAAGCTATCACCTTCTTTCTAATTTTGGGCATGAAAAAAGAGCCTTGAATTTCTTCAAAACTCTCTATAAGTTAGTTCAACCTTGTTTCCTATTGTGTATTAACATATTGCTCAATAGCTTGTTTCCAAATTAAATATCCTTGTCCATTTAAGTGTGTTCCATCAAAAGTATATTTATTTGATAATTTACCATTGTCTTTAAATTTATTAAATAAATCTACATAGATGATTTTGCTAGTAGTTAGTTTTTTTAATCCATTATCCAAATTAATAATATTATTATTTGATTTTACATTATTATTTGGAAGAGTACTTTGTACATAAATAATTGTATTCGGAGATTTACTTTGTATTTCTGTTAGGATTTTTTTATAATTGTTTAACACATAGTTAGTATTTTTCTTTTGTAAAAAATCATTTATTCCTATCATAAGAAATATTTTTTTAGGCTGACCTTTAGTAATATTATCTAATCTGTTTAAGATGCCATCTGTGGTATCTCCATCAAGACCTCTATTTTTTATGTTTGGATTATTAAATAATTCGCTCCATTCACATCTATTTGTAATACTATCCCCCAAAAACACAAAATCTGAATTTTTTATATTTAAAGTTTCAAATTGACTTTCCTTTGCTAAATAATACGGAGTATCTATAATGTTTTTATTTTTAATCCATTGCAGTCCACCATTTAAATGAATTACATATAATGATATTATAAAGCATATGTTAAATATTATAGATACTACCAATGTAATGTTTTTTTTATTCATATGTTTATCTCCCTTTATACTAGTATGTTTTACTATTATATTAATATAAAGGTAAGAAATTGTAAACATCTAACTCATTGTATTAGCAATCCAACTAGCCATCCATAGAGCATTAACTAACTGATTCATTCCATTATGATGTACACTTGATGAAATAGGTCGTTTTAATGTTGTGTTTTCGGAGAAAACTGTTACTGGTGAGTCTGTTACATCTGTATACGTATTACCGCTTAATTTACCTACCCCTAAATATGAAGACAAGCAATAAACATTTGATACTCCATCAAACACATATTGCTGCTTTTCTGCCCATCTATTACATTTTTTATTAAAGTCATCATTTACTCCAGCTACTTTCGGAGGATTAATACCTATTTTGATATTAGAATCAAAAGCATGTATACTATCTATCATTATTTGCAATAAATCAGGCATGTAAAAGTCACCACCAGTAGTATCACAATATTCAGTTTCTGTAGGTGTATAAGTATCAGGTTGATTGCTATATCCTCCAATATCATTTGTTCCTAAATCAATAATAATATTAGTTATACCTGAAAATCCATTTTGAGCCACATAATAAGCAAAATCAAACACACCATTATTCAAAAATGGATTCCCTGCTAAAGTAATTATTTCTTGGGCATTATTCCTTGTTTTGTTGACGTAATCTGTTAATCTCCAACCACCTCGACCTTCACCCATTTCAGCTCCAAATGGTGGCACTTTACCGTAACCATAATCATGAGTATTGCTAACTGTTCCAAGCATAGTAGGATTTAAACCCCATTTAGTTAACCAATACTTAACTGTTGCTGGAATATTACCATTCACAATACTATCGCCTATTATAATTGTTTTTACATCTTTATTTACAATAGTAGAAACATCTTTAATATTCAATCTTATATCTTTAGTTAATGCACTACTGATTCCAGCAGTTTTATTTACGCCAACAACATGGGTATCAAATACGCCTTCTACACTTGATTTGATATCTGCAGTATTTTCAAAAGATACCGTTTTTGAAGGTATTATTATTTCAAATAAACAATCATCATTATCAGTAAATTTTTCATAATTGAAATTTTGAGCATAAATAGAATACTCAATATCTTTAACTAAATATAAATTATCTGGAATTATAAATCTATTAGTTACCCATGATATTTGATTACTTGACGAATTACCCACTGGGAACGTAACGCTTGCGCCATCAAATAGTACACTAAAGGCTTTATTGCTATAATGACTAGTATAATTAATAGTTGAAGCCGTTGAGCCTTGCCACCTAAATAATATAACAATATTTTTATTCGATGGTATAACATCAAAACCGCATACTTTTATTTTAGAAGTTAATAAATCTAAATAGCATACCATCACAACACTTGTACTTGTAGTGTCAAAGGATATCCAATCGTATGGTTGAACGTCTAAACTTTTAGAATTATACATTATCCATAGATGCTGTAACAATTTGATTTGTTTATTAGCTAAATCTATTGAAATAACATTATTATATGTGCCATAACCAATTTGCCCGATATACGGGGTTGAAAATGCTACTAATTTCGTTCCTGCAACCGTAACACCTTCTATATTACTTTGTGGCCCAAATATATTAGTATTTAAAACACTTGCTGTACCTGTAAAATGTAATAAAATAATATGTTTATTACTTATAGTAGCATTAACACTTACTTTAATTTTATTATCTGTTAAATCTACGTATAATGTTTTTAGATAGCTTGTATCTGCTTCAGTATATATTGTCCAGTCCTGCGTAACTACTGTAACTGGTGTATGATGATATATTATATTCATATTTGCAGTAACTCTAAATTTTTTATTTATAATGTCAATTTCTATATTATTTGTTGTGTTATATCCAATATATCCATAACCTTTAAAAGCTGTTTTATTAAAACTAATTTCATCATCATCAATGATATTGTTAAAACCTCCATATTTTATACCATTCACTTTCCATGCTTGCAGATTAGTTGCACCCCATATTTTATAAACATATACAACCCCTAATAGGGCATAGTCTTTAGTAGTTTTTACTGTGTCACTCCATTCTAAAGTATTTGTTATTAAATTGACATATACATACTTTGCGTATGTTGGATTAGATGAACTAGCATAATTTAGTGCCTGACCAGTAGCGCTTAAATAACCTCTATGAGTTAGAATAGTTGTGGGCCCTACTACAGTAATAGTTTTATTAATTGTGTCCACATCTATTTCTCCATTTATTATATAAGCATTTAAATATGGTGTTGCCATTTTATTATGAGTTACAATGTTATCTGCAATTCCTATACCTTGATATATACCACCTGCTACCCATGAAGTGCCATTCCAATAATACCAATTTCCATCTGCTGTAACTACGTAAATTTTCTTTTTGCCATCTGTGGTATTTGAATTTGTATCAGCTTGTAATATTGCTAATGTTGGAAATACTCCTGCTGGTGCACCACTTGCCAAGCTTGCAATTGCAGATGTATTATTCGCAACACTATTATTTGTAGTGTTTAAATCACTTAAATTCGCCTTTTCTGCCAAGTCCGCATTAACTGTTGATAAATTACTATCAACATAACTCTTATCTGCTTTGTTTTCTATTGTGCTAACTGTGCCTAAAGCTTCTGTTAAAGCTGTAAACTCATTTTGAGATTCTATAGCTCCATCATCATCATCTAATGATTCCAAGACATTAATTTGAAATTTTGAAGAACTTAATACACTGTTATCTGAACCATATATCTTTAACTGACAATTTAAATATCCCCTTATAGCAAGAGTTTGAGAAGTTAATTCAACCAATACCAGACCATTAACAGCATCTTCTATAGTAACATTATTAAATATTAATGTGTTATCTGGTTTAATTGCAAATACCTTCACTGTATTATTGGTTAAATCAACTGGCAAGGAACTTGAAATTAAATGAAATCTCACATATCTACTTTTTATATCTCCTTGTTGAGCATTTATATTCTGCATTAGGTCTTTGTCTATATCAAACATTAACTCTCTTATACTTTGTGCCATTATTTACCCTACCTTTCATAAAAATAAA
>JAQSXU010000204.1 GCA_029256485.1 Clostridiaceae bacterium | reverse complement strand
CTTGAAATTTTAAATGTTTTAGCTCCTGATATATTTTCATAAAATAAAATGTTAAGCAAATTGAATAAAATAAATTAGAAGTTTAATAATAAAGTTAATATGACTTATTTTTAGAAATATTATTTTTGGATTATTTAGAAAAATTATTGAACTTACAAGGCAGATTTTAATTTGCAATATTCTCACTATATTAATGAACTCTATTCTCATTAAAACGGTGATTTATGCTTTATGCTTCAATAATTATCTTTGTTTGGTTAAAACTCACGAAAAAGAAGAGATTTCATGAGATAGCATTAGTTGGCTTTATTTCAAGCATTTTGCCATAGTACCTATAAATTCTTAGCAATTATTACATTTATGCAATTTGCAGTGTAGCTTAGGCTTTACAGGCTTATTAAGCTACTTGTGCAGAGTTAACAAAATATCCGGTTACTCATTTATTTATAGTATAAGAAGGGTGTGTTATGTCAAAAAGAATAGAAAATATACTCTGGAGCATTGCCTTTCCGGGATTTGGTCAGTTCTTAAATAATCATCTATTCAAGGGCACCTTTTTTATCCTATTGGAATTTATAATTAATTATAAAGCAAAAACCAACATGTCAATATTATACAGTTTCTATGGTAATACTGAATTGGCAATAAAGGAAATTAATTATCAGTGGCTTATGTTCTACCCATGCATTTATTTATTTGCTATGTGGGATGCTTATAAAAATGCGGAACCAGATACACCTGTATTTGCTTATATCCCCTTTGTCAGTGCGACATATTTAGGAACTATAGGAGTAATTTACTCCCCAACAGTTAAAGTTTTTGGTTTTTTACTGGGACCAGTCTTTTTGCCAATTATCTCTATTGGAATTGGCGTGATTTTAGGATTGATTATCCGATTAGTAATTGTAAAGTATTTACCCGGTTAAATTTAGCTAATATTTTAAACTCGTAGCGTTAAGCTACTGTAAATATATGTCAGTAACTGAAGATTATTTTTTATTTTGCATATTATTAAGGTCTTGCAGCAGCATGGAAATGTCATTTCAGGGACATTAGTCTGAGGTTGTGAAAAAATGACTTTAATGATGGATGAAATCCAAACAGTCCAGGAGGAACATTCAAATATACTTATCAAATTGCAAAACAATATAGTTCGACAGTTTGAGCCTTAAATTTTGTGAAACCTAGAGATAATACACTATTAGTACAAGTCTGGCAGAAGTATTTTTTTATAGAAAAAATTAAAGGGTTTCAGCTTATCGCTGAAACCCTTTAATTTTTTGGTGCCGAAGGCCGGACTCGAACCGGCATGTACTCACGTACGCTGGATTTTGAGTCCAGTGCGTCTGCCAATTTCACCACTTCGGCATATGTTTTTCGCTGCTTAAATATAGTAACACAGAAATTCTAACAAATCAATACTAAAATAACAAAAACCATAACTATATTTTTTCTTACCTTTACTATATTTAAGCAATTTTTTATCCCGGCTCCGACAGACCTGATTCCCTCAAAATCCAGCGAATCAGCATCCTCTGTTCACTCAGTGCTAGTACTTAAGAACCTCCTGGAGCATATGGAACTGCTTAACCGGCAAATTCAGTGATGATATGTGTGAAACTCGTATAGGTGCTATAAATCCTAATTTTATAGACACAACATTACGTTTTCTCTTAAATACGCTACCTGTTGATGTAATGCTTTCAATACTCTTGGTTTTTATTACAGCTATGCTTCTGCTATATCCCCCGGCTGAAAGTACAACATTTATATCATTGACACTTATTCCCGAATTGTTGTATTTAAACAGAATACCTATAATACAAATTATGATAAACACTACGGCACATACTGCCACAATAACATTGCTTATTACTGCTGAAATTATGATTGCTGCTGTAAAAATTATAAGGGCAAACATAGAACCGGGGCTGAAAAAGAAATATCTTAATGCATGCTTTTCAGGCCCGCACAGTTGATATTCCAGACTGTATTCGGGTAATACTCTGCCGATGATCTCCTTTAACCTTCCAAACGAAGCGATGGGAAAAAGTAAAGCCTGTTCCTTTTCACCTTCATTGGTGCTGTCTCCATAGCCGATAACAATTACTTCGGCAGAGTAAAGCTTACAAAGTCTCATAAGCAAGCTTTGTTTAATAATTATTCCGTTTATTTTTTGTTTCTGCAAAGAGAAACTCTTTTTATTCAGAAGGCCATATTGGACTTTTATAGAGTCCCCGGCTGTCCATACTTTGAAATTATAGTAGGTAACCACACTTTTAATCAGTGATAATGCAATAGACAGTAAATATACCATTAAAATCACTGCAGCTATTAACCCGCCCACAAGCATTTCTTTAAATACATCTTTAAATTTTGGAGCAATGACTCCAATAAACGGACCTGCCACTGCCAAAATGCTGAAGAAATAAACAAGCTTTGACTGGAGCAAACCAAGTTTTATAAAGTCCTGCGGCAATGCATTTATAACATCCGCCTCTGCATCTTCGTCTTTAAATGATTCATTTTTCTGACCTTTTGTGATTATTTGTTTGAATTCGATGGCCTGATCTATTTTTAATGTCAGAACTATATTTGATTTATTGGCAATATCATTAGTCTGACTGGCGTTATCCACTTTTATCTTGTAAACCTTGAACAATTGAAATAGGATGTTTTGAGATAAGTCCACAGTAGTAATTGTTGAAAAGGGTATTTCCGTTCTTTTCTTTGTGAAAACCCCGGACTCAACCAGCAGATGATCCTCTCCGAGTGTATAATATGTAAACAGATAATTAATAAGTCTCGAAATCGGGCTAAGCAGTATAAAAATCAATGGCATCACTGCCTGAAAATCGAAATTCTTGACCAAAAATATACTGGTAATAACTCCCAATACAATTAATGGCAACTCAATCACTTTTTCAAATAAGATAAGATAGTTACCACGAAAACGTTTAAACTCCACCTTGAATACCTCCCAAGCTTTAATAGCTGCTCAAAAACTTATTTATCCTGAGCCTCAAGCCTTGTATATAATTTTGACTTCAAGCCTTCCGCTATCAAACCAGCTTCTTCATTTGATATACCTGCAATGACAAACAGCCCGCTGGCAGTGTGAATATTTACTATAGATATCCCCAGTTTTCTGATTATTGGCCCTTGAGATACCGTTATATGCTGTATTCTGATAATTGGAATAATGGTATTCTTCACAAAAAATATCCCGTGTCGTATTTCAACCCTGTCGTCTGTAATAATATACCCCCATTGTTTATATTCAATTACAGGATAGATAATAAGTGCTGCAAGCATGTAGGCGACTATAATTCCCATTCCTATACAGATATAGTGTAAATAAGGCTTTATGAAAGCTATCCTGGCCAGGAAGAATAAAGCTGCTCCAAAAACAACTCCAGTTATTACAATTCCGATTATTCTTGAAATTCTCCAGGCAATTTGAATTCGTTTGTCAAGTTTGTTATATTCCATCATAATCCTCTGCCCCTTATACTTAATAAACCTGTATTTCTTAATATAAAACATTATATCCATGTTCTAATACTTTTTTACTGTAAAAATATTATAATATACTCTATTTACGAGGTCAAATTTAGTATGCCCTGTCAAAAATAATTTGACTTTAGGTTACATAATTTGATAAAATCAATTGTTTGATGAATTCATGGGGGTTAAAATTAATGCAGAAAGATAATTTAAAATCAGAAAAAATGGGAACTGTTCCGGTAGGAAGACTTCTGGCTAGTATGTCACTTCCTGCAATGCTTTCAATGCTGGTTCAGTCACTTTATAATGTTGTGGACAGCTTTTTTGTTTCAAAGCTTGGACACGAAGCCTTTACAGCTGTATCGATTGCCTTTCCGATGCAAATATTGACTTTGGCTTTTGCAGTAGGAGTTGGAATTGGAACTAATTCTTTAATAGCCAGAAAGCTTGGCGAAGGGAAAGTCGACGAGGCTACGGTAACTGCCCGGACAGGCTTATTTTTGGCCATATTGAATGCTATAATTTTTGTTGTTATAGGATTGACTTTATCCGGACCATTTATCTCTTTATTTTCAGATAATCCCAAGGTTATTTCCATGGGTACAACTTATCTGACCATAGTAACTGCGGCATCGGCAGGTATGTTTATTGAAATAATTCATTCAAAAACCCTGCAATCTACAGGAAATATGCTCATTCCAATGATATCTCAGCTTATAGGAGCAATAACCAACATCATCTTGAATCCGATACTGATTTTTGGAATGTTTGGTCTTCCTGAAATGGGTATTGCCGGATCGGCAACAGCTACCATTATTGGGCAGTTAACAGCAATGTGCTATGTTATTACCATGTTTAGATTAAAAAGCCATGATATACACTTAACCTTGAGAGGCTTAAAAATTAAAAAGGAAAACGTAATAAGCATTTACAAAGTTGGTGCTCCATCAATAGTAATGAATGCTATCGGTTCGGTTACAACAACAGGTTTGAATGCAATACTGATGTCCTTCTCAGAAACAGCAATTGCCGTACTCGGAATTTATTTCAAGCTGCAATCCTTTGTATTTATGCCTGTATTCGGTCTTACTCAGGGAGCAATGCCAATTATGGGTTATAATTTTGGTGCAAACAAAAAGAAACGTTTTTATAAAACCTTCTATTTGTCTCTTACAGTTTCGATAATAATTATGTCCCTCGGACTGTTACTTTTCCAGCTGATTCCCGGCACACTGCTATCAGTGTTCGACCAGAACTCTGATATAGGTATATATGCTCTTAGAGCAATCAGCTTATGTTTTATACCTGCTGCGTTCGGTATTATTATTACTACTATGTTCCAGGCAGTAGGACATGGCATGAAATCACTTGTAATGTCACTGCTTCGCCAATTGGTTTTCATCTTACCAGGTGCTTTTCTGTTTGGCAAAATCTTCGGTCTGAACGGAGTATGGTATTCTTATCCTTTTGCAGAAATATGCTGTGTTTTAATTTTTACTCCAATAGCACTCAAGGTAATTAAAAAAGAGTTTGAACGAAAGAATTCTCTGGAAAAGATATCAGCATAATTTAATAAAACGGATATGAAAAGAAAAACCGCTTTGACCCGGCAGATGCTGCCCATGGTCCAAAGCGGTTTATTTTATATCACATATGGTTCTTAATATATAATCGTAATCTTCATCCTTTTTAAACCTAAAGGTCCCAAAATTCACTTTCTTTGTTACATTATAGGCATACATTACACTTTTAAACTTTTTTTCATCGCTGATTACTCCCTTCTCCAGCAACATATCTATAACATCCTGCGATTTATAGCCCTTTTTTATTTCTATAACTATATTTCTGTCATCATTTTGTGTTGTATTTTGTGTTGTGTTCTGAGATGGGGTGCTTTTACTTTCCTCGGAATTTTCGGTTACCGTCTTTTGATCAGTCTTGTTGGCATCCTTGGTATCCTTTGCTTCCGAATCAGCAGTATTACCGGTTTGAGTATTTTGTGCAGCATCGCCATTTAGAAACTCAACCTTTTCGATCATTCCATAGTTTTTGGCTAATCTTATGATTTCATCTTTTGATAAATCTTCGGCTTTAATCTCTTTATTAACACCTCCGGAATAGATCATTCCGGCTATGGAAGTTATAATCATTCCTATTCCAATACCAAGTATAATGCTTTTTTCGTGGACTTTTCTCATTTGCTCAACCCTCTGATCAATCCTATTTCACCTTTACCTATTTTAAGTTTGTCAGCTATTTCATCGTTGCTCATTCCTTGATCAATCATCTGTAGAACTTCACGTCTTTTTCCGTTTAAAACCAGCTTTGACTTGTTGCC
>JAQSXU010000038.1 GCA_029256485.1 Clostridiaceae bacterium | reverse complement strand
AAAATATTCTGAAATATTTTCATGGTATTCCCTGTTTCTTTCCCATAATCCTTTAATTTTTGAAATTTCACTAAATGGTATGTCTCTGCAGCAAATCATAATTCCTCCATGGATTTTAAATACATTAAATATAATTTTTTATATTAATATTTCTGAATCGACAATAAATCTTCACATCTGTCATTCATATAGACTCCCTGATTATAAAATTCTGCTGATAACTCTTCTATTATGAATTCAAAAATCATAATTGAAGCCAAATCACCTATTTCTTCATCCCTTTCATTTAAAAAATAATTCTTTATTTTTAAAATCATTTCATCCTTTTTTTCTTTAGGCAATTCAATTTTATTTTTTTTGTTCATAAGATCTCCTGATAAATTTAATCTAATTAAATGTTTATATCCTGCATGCAACCTGAAGCGCTATCTGCAGGTACTTCTCAAATGTGCTGCTGTTGACTTTTCCCATGGTTCGTGAATCCCATTCAATTCCATCCAATGTGTCCTCGGCATACAAGAATTGATACAGTTCAACATTTCTAAATTGACTCACTGCCATAATCGATGCACATTCCATGTCAACTGCCAGGCATCCTTCTGATTTCCTGTTCATCATATTTTTCCTTGTTTCCCTGTACAATGCATCAGTTGTCCAAGTTTTTGTCTTTATGTAAGGAATATCTAATTGTTGAAAAATATCAGCAAGTTTATCTGCTGTAAGCACTTCAATATAATCAGCCGGCGGTGCATAATGGTAGCTGGTGCCCTCATCCCTGTATGCAGCAACCGGTACAATAAAATGGCCTGCTGCAATACCCTGGTCTAAAGTTCCGCAAGAACCGAAGAATACAAATTTCTTGCCGCCCTTGGCTATTACTTCTTCCATCAGACCTGCTGAACCTGCACCTCCAAGTATTGTTTGATATACCGCAACATCATTGCCATTATAATTTATTTTATAAATTGGAATAGTATAGCCTGCCGACATATCACTTATCTGGACTGCACCGTCCATACTTTTCACCAAGTTGATTACCTTGTCACTGAAGGTAGCAACAACAACTTCAGGAAAATTGTCTATTTTTCCTGTAACATAGCTCGGTTTTAAAATTTCTTCCGTTTCATTGTCAAATGAATCCAATATACTCATAATATCCCCCTTTAGTAGATATCAATCAATCATCATTCCCATGCATAGAGTATCAAAAAATGTTTCATTTATTAGTATGTCCCTTTTCAACATACCTTCCTCTTCAAAACCCAGCTTCTTATATAGTTTTATTGCTTTTAAATTGTCAGTCCTGGTTTTCAAATTTATTTTTCTGATAATACCTGTTTCTTTGCTCCAGTTTATCATGTATTTTATAAGTTCTTCACCTATGCCATATCCCCAATATTCCTTCAGAACACTTATGCCAAATTCTCCAACATGAGCAAGTCTTTTTCTCGATCCACCTGAGAAGTTTAAGTTTGCTACAATTTTTCCGCCTATTTCTGCTACTAATGATATGGCATTATCTTTTTTTAATATGTTTTCTATAAATACTTCTTCCTGCTGAGCATTCATGTCAAATTCTCCGATTCCGAATGACAAGTAGTCTGATTCTCCTGCAACGGTGTTAATATAATTGATTAATGCTTCTGCATCAGATGGCATAGACCTCCTGATTATTAAATTCTCACCATTAATTATTATTTCCTTCATTTGATTCCCCTCCTGGTAATCTATTGATTATATTATTAATTAAATTTTTTAATATTCTTTATTCTTCTAAATGACACACTTCAATTCTATTTATGAGACTTCTTTTGCCTTTTTCATATACAACTTGTCCGGAATATTTTACAGTTAACTCATACGCATATTTCTATAAAACTAATTAAATTTTCATATGGATACACCGGCAATATTGCATGTGTAGGGTCGTAGTATTTACCATCATAATATATTGAAAGATGACTTTTGTTTTCACCTCTAACATTTAGAATGCAGCATTTTGGCAATTTAACATTTTTGCCCTTAGTATAAACCGGTTTTTCATGAGAAAAACCAAAGTAGTCTAGTGTTTCAATCACCTTGCTTATGCTGGCCTGATATTTTGAACTTTTCATTATTTTTATCACTTCGTCAACAGAAATACCCGCAAGCATGGCAAGGCACGTTTGACCACAACATCCATTATACTGTTGTCTTAAATAAGTTATACCATCAATTTTTCTTATAGGATTTTCTTTGCTATATGGGCTATTTGAGTTTATTCTACTAAGTCCATAAATGATTTTAAAATGTACATCTAATTCCTTATCAAAATCATTTTTTTTACAAACTTCCTTTATTACAGGTATATAATATATACCGTTGCCTTTCGGAACAAGTTTGCATTCAAAAGAGATGTCTGATATTTCGACTTTAACAGGTATAAGTCCTTTTTGACCGCACTTTTCCCAAACATTAAATGGGATCTTGATGTATGCTCTATTGCTTTCTTTGTGAATAATCGACTTAAATTTGTATATCATCATTTGCGTCCTTTTGCGTTGAATTTTCTCTACATTACTCCATATTTTTAGTTAGCTCTTTATATTTTTCTTCATTTTTATTCCAACTCAATAGATTTCCTATTGTATTTCCTATTAAAAGTCCATAAAATACAGGCAAAGTATTTTTAAGTCTGCTGAAATCCCCATCTGTCAGTGCAATGACCACAATGGAAGTGCCCCATGTGGTTATGCTTATAATGACATCCGTGTAAAAGACAGACCTTGTTTTACCCTTATTTCTTTCCTTCTTCCAAGACTTAACATATTGTTCATCATCCATATAAAATATCCTTGATATTTTACCAGGCTTTATTTTATTTGACTTAACAAGATATCGAAATAAATAACTAATTATGGTAATTGCAATAACAAATAAAATTATTGTTTTTAGCACTGAAGCTCTGCTAAAACCTACACCTTCCCATTTACACATCAAAATCCCCCATTCATTCACAATGCTATAACAAATAATCAATCTGCAGTCCATATATTATTAAAATATAAATACTTATTATCTTTGCTTAATTCTGTTGTTAGTTTATAAATTTCTTCAACATCATCATATACTAATTTTACGTAATCTACTTCTCCACCATTTACGGCGAAAATATACATACCAACTTGTTTTCCTTCACAATATCCGCTTGATTTAGTAACCATCATTTCGTCGGTCTCTTCAATTTTATAACCAACTTTAATCATATTTTTGTTAATGAAGTGTGCTGAAGCCCTTAACCTAACTGCGTTATCCCATAATTCTGTTAATCCTTGTTTCATTTCTGACTTATCTATCTCCGATACCATGTAATTTGCGTAAGAAGCCATAGTGGAATTAAGCATTACACTTAATGCATCGCTCTTAATATGATTAGCTTCATCTTCAATTGGCATTAATGATTGAGCAGCACTTAACAAAATAGGGGAACGATAATATGAATCTTTATATTTTATAGTTCCGTCGTCAAATATTAATATTTCGTTGATGTTATCCTTAAAATGATATTGTAAGGTATAATGAAGACGGTGATCATTATGTAATTGAGCACTAACATAATCATCAGGCGTAATAATACTTTCACCAAGATATAACCCTTGAAGTATAATTTTGTTTATTGAGGTGTCTTCTTTTATATCTATATTATCACCATCATAGTTTTCTAATGATATCATATTAGTTTTTTCAGTATCTTTCAACCATTTAAAAGTATCTTCGATTACTGATAGTTTCAGCATCCTTGCTTCCATGTAATCATCATTTGACTTTTGAACTCTAAGTTCTTGGTACTTCTTTTCTGCTTCATCAACTAGTGTTAACAAATCTCTATTTGTGAAATACAATTTAAATAAGGTAGAAATACCTACTACAATAAACAAAATACTAACAGCTGTTATATATTTATTTTTCATCACAAATATTCCCCTTTATAGATTGATTCTAATAAATCATTTTACATTACTATAATATGGTTCGAATAACTCATTAATTTCATCTAAATTCTAATAAACTAATTTGATCTTGCTTTCATTTAAAATTATCTTGTTATCTTTAAGTTCAATTGATTCATTTAATAACTTTCTTGATTCCTTGATTATTCTTGCTGCAAAAACAATAACTTCCGATTCTTCATATCTCAGTTTGTCATTTTGCAGCAGCCCCATCCTATAACAAACAACCATGCTACTGTCTAATGACCCCAGGCTGCTGATTGTCGTGCCTATCATATATTCAACATCGCCATGTGATTCCACATCTGGTGAATCAACAAAATTGTCAAAAGAATTTATTAGCTCAACATAATTACTATTGAACTTTTCCAAATCTGCATTGTAATAACCCAACAACCTGTTGTTTGTACTAACTTTATCGCTCCAGATAATCAAGATTACAGTTATTACAAAAAATACTACTATAACCTTTGTTCTATAACCCTTCATTCCATCCCCCGTTTAAATGATAGCATTTCAGCTTTTTTACCTTTTTATTGCTTCAATAAACAAATATGAATATACGACACGACTATTGCACGGATATGATATATCTATTATCTAACCAGCTATACAATTCTTCAAATAGGTTTTCATCACTTTCTTTTACCAAATAGTTTCTATATTCACCGCTTTTATTATAGAATTTCACTTCATTATCAGAATACACAGTTACTTGTTGGTGTAATATATTTCCGTCATAATTTATTGTGCAATCTATTATTCTATAACTATACCTTGCAGGCCTAAACATATAATAAATAATCCTTGGAGTTATTGAATACTCATACTTATTTAATATTTTCATAAATTCATCGAAATCTTCTTTTTTTAATGTAATACTATATTGATTAGGAGTCTTGAGAACTTCGTCTTCTTCTAAATCATTATATATTACATTTACAAAAACAGATCTTACAGAACCTCTATTTATTACATCATTCAAACTAACTGGTCTTGTGTAAAAGAGGTACAAAGATACAATTAAAAATATTAAAATTAAAGTAGAAAAATCTTTTATTTTATATTTTCCAATCATAAAACCACCCCAATAATTTAAAATATAACGTATAATGTTCATATAATATTAGACGAGAAAAGAAAAAGACTTGTTACACAATTTTACATTTAAATAGTGATATTTTACAATTTAATATTGCTGATTTAATAATGATTAAATGTTCCAACCAGTTCGTGATTTATAACCTTTTCACCCTTAACCCTTGCATTTATTCCCACGCTTGTCAGAATTGCTTTAGCATCTTTAGCTGTCAGCCCTTGTTTATCTACAATTATATCCCATTTAACTTCCAACACTTCTTTTGGTATTATTTCTTTATTGAGCATGATAACATTGTCATATTCTATATTATTTAATACTTCAGTTTTATAATTTGGTTTAAGTATTCTGATGAATATATTGCCTATACTTTTATTAGTGAAGAACACGCCGTAAGAAATCTTAGTTTTATTTGGCTCTATTTCTTCTAAAGCATAATCCCACCTGGTAATTACTAATTCTTCATTGCCTCCTAACCTGTATGGTTTTAAATCATTACTGATTATAACCACAATCAGATACATAAAAATAACATACAAAGCAATTTTTTTTGACATTTTTCCCCCATTTATTTTATAACTTCATGTTGCACATCAGCATCTGTAAAGTGGGATGTGATTAATCTAAAATAGCAAATATTTCGCATAAAATAGGAAGCATAACCGGTACCGTAAAGGTTAAAATAACACCTGTGATCAATGTTACCAATCCGATTTCCACTCCCACAAATTTGGTTACAGGAACAAGCATTGTATCCATATTTCCTGCAGCTCCTCCGGCAATAGGACTTCCCGTACTTATTTTTATGAGCAAAGGCAACAGCAACACTGTAAAGAATTCCCTCATAACATTTACTATAAAACCATATGTACCAGTTTCAATTCCATATACCCGTGTCATATATGCTCCAGTTAGGCTGTAGTAACTCATTCCGCTCGCTGAAACTATTGATATGTGTGGAGGCAGTTTAAGAATAAATCCAGAAACTACTCCACCTGTAATGCTGCCTAAAAGAATCGCTATAGAAATATAAATAACTCTGAAACCAAGTATTTTTATATATCTGAATACATTAATATTAGAGCCGAGGCTTAAGCCTACACTCATATACAAAATTATTAGTGATCCAATGAGCAAATAATCAAGGACGTATATTAAATTATACGGAAAAAGAAAATAACCAATAATTACTCCTGAAACAATACTTGCAGGCATAATCCATATAAGAGGAGAGCTTTTCTTAACTTCTTCATCAGAAATATTAATTTCATCACTGATGCTGATATTTTCTGCACAAAGCCTATTCTTTAATTTTTCCAAAGGCAGTAAAGTTTTTTCTACAAATACAGTAAATAAAACACTGAAAAAAATAGCACATAAAGCAATAATCAGACAGTTAAAGCCTATTGACTGCAAATTCAGCATAACTGAGTCATTTATGCCTATATTTAATCCTATGGTCAACATTAACAACACCAAAGCAACGTTGATAACTTTGTCTATTATGTTCAATAATCTTTGCGACAAATGGCGTAATCCTGTCAATAATCCAATGCCAAGGCATATAAATGGCATAAATATCATAAAAACCCCTCCATTATTTACAGTGAGAACAACAGAAGCAGTAACTTCACCTATCCATAATTATTTACAATTGCAATCGTTTGCTATATTATACCATAATCATTTAACATATTATACATAATTTGTATAATTGACTATAAAAATTCATTTCATTTTACCTCATAAAAAAACAACTTAAAGATTTTTTTAATAATAAATCTTAAGTCGTTTTAATTTGTAAGTAGATACTTTGTATTATTTAAACAATGTACTATGATTATATAGCAGTTCTTTTTAAGTTTCATCATATCTTTCATCTGATATGCCTATCTTATAACTGAAACTACTCGTTATTCTATTACCAGTTCCTTGTTATTAATATCCAGAACCGAGATTTTACATGTTCCGCCTAAATTTCCCTGCACATTAGCTGCCAGCTCATTTAATGCGTTCTCAAATTCTTCAGATCTGTCTTTATCAACTGATTCAATGCACATAAAAGCATTTCTTGTATTTTCAGTGAGCATTGTTCTTACTGCTTCACGCCAGTTCCAACATCTGCAAATTGCACCATTATCATCTTTGTATACTATTTCACCTTCATATGGAGGTGAATTTTCATCTGCTCCCAGTGGAATAAATTCTTCATTTCCAACAGCCGTAGTCAACTTTATATCACCCACAAACTTGTCAATATCCTCACCACCGCAAGGCAATGCATATTTTAATGAAATAGAATTGTAAATATCAACCAATGGGTTAATTGTTCCTATATGATTTCCATTTTGAACTCGCTTCAGAAGCGCCTCAATGGAAGCCCTTGCACCTTTCTTTGTTTTGAATTTCTGGAATGCTTCTCTCCATACTTTTATAACGCGATTATTGCTGAATTCTGCATCCTGCAAATATTTTAAGGCTTCTGTTTCTCCCTTTGTGAAATCATTTCAGCAAATTGTTCTTTATCTTTTATAGAATTATCTATGCCATTACAAACAACAATTCCTATTTTTGCATCAGGAAATAAACTCCAAAACGAATCTTCAATAACAAACTTCTTCATAACAATACCTCCAAATTAGTTTAATAAAATAAAAAAGCCCATAGAAATATTATTCAATATCTCCCAGGCTTTTATCCTTCCGTGTACACAGTAAACTGTGCGTTTTCTCTCGGACCTGCCAATATAAATTGCGGAACCCTAGAAAACAAAAAATATATTTATGTTGTAAATTACATATGAATTTTAGCATAATGGAATATTTATGTCAACAAAATATTATATATACGCAAAAGCTTCAATTAATCACAAAAAATTATTTTTTTATATTGCAAATTAATCCTGCGCTATAATATTTCTCATAATAAAAACCTATAACTGAGTAATTTTTATACCAGTATAAAGGTTTTTTAACATTTATCAAATACATCTTATTATTTTTTTATTTATTTAATACCTCATCAGCAGATTTTTTATGCTGCTTCAAAGCGTCAACCATAGCTGTAACATCTGACCCATATGCTATATATGTTGCTCCGAGTTCAACATATTTTTTAATAGCTGCAGGCGTGCCACAGTATATACCTACAGCTTTACCCTTTGCAAGAACCTTTTTAAAAATATCTTCTATAAGACCTACAACCTCTGGGTCATTCATCTGTCCAGGTTTTCCCATTGACTGACTTAGATCTGAAGGACCTACGAAAATTACGTCCAATTGTGGTATTTCAAGCAATTCTTCCACTCTTTCTGCCATTTCTATGTTTTCTACATGAACTACAACTAAAGAATTTTTGTTTGAATGATCAATATACCCAACTTCCTTATTCCAGGCTGTATACATAGCAGCTCTTTGAGTTGTTGAAAGGCCTCTGTTCCCTTCTGGATAATATTTAGAAGATTTGCATACTTCAGCAGCTGTTTCTATTGAAGTTATACTTGGAATTTGAACTCCATCAGCACCTGAATCCAGTGCGTGAAGTACATCCTCTGGAATTGCCTCCCTAATTCTTACAATACTGCTCATACCTACACAATCTGCAGCTCTTATAAGCCCTTCTACATCATAGCTTGAATAATTTGAATGCTCAGTATCAATAATTACAAAGTCAAAACCTGTATTACCTACCATTTCAACAATTGCTTGACTGTTGAATTTATAAAACAATCCAACTACTACTTCTTTATTTAAAATTCTTTCTCTTAATGAAAATTTTTTATTCATATAAATCACCTTCCTATCTATTATTTTATCCAGCAACAATGCCAAGAAGCCTTGGTATAAACATTACTACATCAGGTAAAAATGCCAGTGCGAATGTTACTGCAAATGCCGTTAGTACAAAAGGCACTACTGCTTTACTTAATTTATTGAGTGATATACCAGATATATTTGATGTAACAAACAGCGTCATACCCACCGGAGGTGTTACCAATGCAATAGTAAGCATAATGCAGAATATTATACCAAAATGTACTGAATCCATACCAATTGCAGTTGCTATAGGTAGCATGACTGGTGTAAATATGAGCATTGCTGCTGTAGCTTCCATCAAGCATCCAACAACAATTAAAATACCTAACATAATTAATATAATTAGAGTTTTGCTATCTGTAAACCCTAGTATAGCAGCTTGTATTGATTGAGGAATTTTATCAATGGCCATTGACCACCCTATAACATTTCCAAATCCAATAATGATAAATATACCAGCAGTTGCTACTGCTGATCTAACAAATATTGAGGGTAACATTGAAAATTTAAACTTACGATATACTATTCCAGCTATAATTGATGCCAATACAGATACTGCTCCAGATTCTGTAGGAGTAAATATTCCACCCATAATACCACCTACAATAATTACAGGAACTATTAAAGCAGGTAAAGCTGATAAAAAAGTTTTTAAGAATTTATGAAAATCAAATGGATCACCTTTAGGCAAGTTAAATTTTTTAACACTAAAATATATTACAATTGCAAAGCCGGCACCTAATAAAATACCAGGTATAATACCAGCCATAAATAATGCATTTACAGATACATTACTCAAAACACTGAAATATACGAATGTAACGCTAGGTGGTATAATTGGTCCGAGAATACCAGATGAAGCTATTAAGGCTCCACTAAACTCTTCCGGATACCTATCTCTTGTCATCTCAGGAATAAGAACAGCACATAGTATAGAAGCAACCGCATTTGCTGAACCTAATATTGCAGCAAGAATCATAGCTATAATTACAGCTGCATACGCAAGTCCTCCACGAACATGTCCTATAAAAGAGCGTATAAATTCCAATAATTTTGACGTAACTCCTGAAGCATTCATAACTTCGCCTGCAACTATGAAAAATGGTATACATGTGAGACCTACTACGTCCATACCTGCAAAAATTCTTTGTGTTATAACATTTAAAAATGCAGGATTACCTATTTCGAAAATATGGACAACTCCAGCAATTCCTAAAACTGCTGCTATTGGTACTCCCGCCAATAATGTTATAATAAATAATGTTCCAGCTATTGCCATTAGTTGTACACCCCTTTCTTAAATTTATCTAAAATTACCCTATAGTGATTTATTCCAAATATTATCATTAGACCTAATCCTAATGGAACTGCTAAAAATGGAATAGCCATAGATATTTGTAATCCTATACTTGTTTGCTTAGCTACTGATGGCATCATGATAGTCTGAATAGAGTTTACAAAAATGAATCCCATAAATATTAAAGTAACAGTATTATTAAACAATAGTAAATTTCTTCTTTTTTTACCCCTAACGGCATTAACTATCATATCAAAGAAAACTAAGCCTTCTTCTTTGTATGCAACTGCAGCGCCAAGGAAAGAAACCCATATAATCAAATATCTTATTAACTCTTCTGACCATGCAAAGGACTTTCCTAAAAAATAACGAGTAAATACTGTAAAAAGAGCAGATATAAGCATAATACCAAGTAAAACACCTAAGAAATATTTTACAAGTGTAGCTATTTTATCAAGAATTATATCTAAAATATCTACATTTAATTTCAATTTGACACCTCCATATTTGTTGTTTTTCACTTCACTTTAGTCTTTGCCTCCTTTTTCAGGAGGCAAAAACATTTATAATAACAGTTATTCTAAACCTTCCAACATTTCAATAAATGCTTTAATATTTGAATCTTTTGCTTTATACTCTTCATAAATTGGTTTTACCTTATCAGCAAAAGCCTTTTTATCTTCAATAACATTAAATTTTAGGCCAGCTTTTTCGCATGCAGTTTTTGATTCTTTTTCGAAGTCTGGAAGAAACTCATTAAGTAATTTTTCAGATCCTTTATCAAAACCTTCCTCAATTAGTTTCTGGTCTTCTGGAGACAATGAATTCCAAAAATCAAGGTTAACTACAACAAGAGATGGGAAAGGATATAAGCCTATTTCTGAAACGTATTTTATTGTTTCATAATGCTTCATAGCGTAAAGTGATGTAATATTTATTTCTTCTCCATCAATAACTTTATTCTGAAGTGCAGTATATACTTCACCATAGTTTAATGGAGTTGGATTAGCCCCTAAAAGTTCCATAGATTTCTGAAGCATAGTACTTGGAGCAATTCTTAAAATTAATCCATTTAAATCTTCTGGTACATTAATTGGTCTAGTGTTGTTAGCAAAATGTCTTATACCATTTTCGGCATATCCTATGACTTTAAGACCAATAGCTTCAGTTGCATCTAGCAAAGCTTTTCCTTCTGGACTGCTGAAAGCTATTTTTTCTTTTTCATAATCAGTTATTAACAATGGTAATTGAAACGCTTCTAGTTTATCGGTATATTTACTAAATACGCTAGAGCCAACAATAGCCATTTGCATAGTACCATCCATTAATTGCTGTATCATTTCAGTTTCATTTCCTAACACTGCATCAGAAACAACATCTATATCGATTCTTCCATTACTATTTTCTCTTATATAATCCGCTGAAAAATTATAAGCATCTGCTGTTGGCATAGCACTTGAACCATAATCTGCAAATGTAATTTTCATTGTTTCTCCCGATACGTTTTCAGGCGAACTTTTTGTTTCTTGACTACCACATCCTGTTACTATTATTGCTAATGTTAATAATATTGTTGTTAATATAGTTAATCTTTTCATAATATTTTCATTCTCCTCTACAATAGAATATTTTAAAATTATACTATTAAAAAAATATATAATCAATAATTTCAGTAGTCAAAATTACTGAATAATTATATCTCTATGCTATGTATTAAATAAACATCAGCAGTTTTAAAATGTTGCTTATACTATTTACCTTTATTTTCTTTTAAGAATTTAGTGTAGGATTCTGTATATTCAGGTCTATCCGGAGTAAATATATCCATATTCATGCATGGTACTGGACTGTCATATACGTGAATATAGTGTTCTACATTTGATGGAACTGTAACCCAAGAACCAGAAGTTAACCTATAAGGTACCCCATCTACATAATAATCACATTGACCTTCTAATACAAGTGCAACTTGCTCATTTGGATGTTTATGAGGTTTTACCTCATTCCCATTTTCAACTTTGTTTATTGAACAGCAAACACTGTCTGCCTCCATGGCAAACACTACTCTAGTGATACCCTCTCTAACTTCTTCCCATGGTAATTCGTTCCAATTTCCTGATGCTACTGTTGTCATTTATTGACCCTCCTAATTTATAATAATTTATTTATAGGCGATTTTTTAATAAAAAATCACTGTATTTTTAAAATCACTTACGTTCAATGACAAATCAATTTAATTCCAAATATTTATCTTAATTGTTAAATTAAGTTTTCTAATACTACGCTCATGGCAGGTCCTCCCCCAACACAAAGCGAAGCTACCCCATACTGACCATTTCTTCTTTTTAATTCCATCAATGCAGCTTGAATTATTCTAGCGCCTGTACAACCTACGGGATGACCCAGACCAATTCCAGATCCATTTTTATTTACTTTGTCCATGTTTAGATTTAGCAGCCTGTTTACAGCAAGAAATTGAGCTGCAAAAGCTTCATTTATTTCATAATAATCAATTGCATCTGCTGAAAGTCCAGCATAATCAATAGATTTTGGAATTGCATAAGCAGGACCAATCCCCATGATTCTTGGCTCTACACCAAAATTAGCAATGGAAACAACTTTTGCAAGAGGCTTTAAACCTAATTGTTGAGCTTTTTCTAAAGTTGTCATAACCAATGCAGCTGATCCATCATTCACGCTTGATGCATTACCGGCTGTAACTGTACCATCCTTAATAAAAACTGGTTTCATCTTACTCAATCTTTCTATAGATATATCATTTCTTGGATGCTCATCCGTATCAACAATTATAGTTTCTTTTTTATTTTGAATTTCTACAGGAACTATTTCATCTTTAAATTTACCTTTTCTTTGTGCTTCTAATGCTCTTGTATGGCTTAAAAAAGCAAGTTCATCTTGTTCTTCTCTGCTAATACTGTATTCCTTAGCAAGGTTTTCAGCCGTTACACCCATGTGGTATCCTTCTATGGCACAAACTAAGCCATCATATAACATGCTATCCTTTATTTCTCCATCACCCATTCGATAGCCTTCTCGATTATTTAAAATAAGATAAGGTGAATTTGTCATACTTTCCATGCCTACAGCAACTGCTATAGAAGATTTTCCTAGGGCAAGCGATTCATAAATCAATTCAAAAGCTTTCATACCAGAAGCACATTGTTGATCAATTGTATATGCCCAACCACTGTTTAACATACCTGTTTTGATTTGAATTTGTCTAGCGGGGTTACCTTTTTGACCATTCTTATAAATACACCCAGCAGCCAATTCCTCAACTAGCTCAGCGTCAACATTTGCATTTTTTAAAGCACCTTTAACTGCTATAGCACCCAGCTCAACTCCACTTAAACCTTTTAGACTACCTAAGAAATCTCCGATAGGTGTACGAGCGGTTCCAACTATTACAACATCATTTAACTTCATACTTATTATCTTTCCCTTCGTTAAGTTAAGGTAAAATTATTAAATTACTTTATATTTTCAAATAAGACTTCTTTAGTTTATATATTAAGTAATTTGGCTGGATTTTTTTTAGCCATTATATTTATTTCTTCTTCAGTAATGCCAAATTCTCTCTCCAAAAGATTAATGAAGTTGTACATTCCTTCTACAGGAGAACCATTACCATATTGCCCCATATCAGTGTCAAGTATAATATTTTCCACTCCACAGGCATCAATCATTTCTTTTGCTACTATATCATCTACCGTTCCTATTTTTGAACCTCCCTTAAATACACATACATTTAATTCTATATAGACTCCTAACTTTGCCCATTTTGCCATTTGTTCATAAGAAGCATCAACGTTATAGTGAGGATGATTTACAAGAATTCTCTTTACTCCTAACTCTACAGCCTTACCAACTAAATGTTCAATTTCCCATAGACTACCATGTCCTGTACCTAATACCATGTCATACTCAGCCATATATTTAAGAACTTCTATCGCAGCTGGGTCCATATTCCCTTCTTCATCAACATATACAACGGGACTTTCTTGTATAGACGCCTTTCCTGAACCAACAAAAGAAGCTTTTTTATGATCATCAATATGTTTTTTTGTAGAAACTGTTGGGAAATAAATAATTTTTGCATCCATTTGCCTTGCAGTATCTAGTGCTTTTAAATTGAAGAGTCCAATTGAATTATTAAGTGCCATAGAGCCATATACCTTACAGCTTCCATCACCCAAATGTTTTTCGATCATTTTAGTACCAAGAATACTTGGAAAATAGTGATCCTTAACTAAAAAGCCGGCATACCCTACGCGTTGTGCCTCCATAAGCATTTCTGCAGCATCAAGAGCTCTATTCGCAACTGATGGACCAGCATGAACATGAATATCAATGATTCCTTTAAGTATTTGTCTATCCATTTGTTCCTCCAAAATATTTTATTTTTTGCAGTAAAACTGCCATGTTTTCGCCCAGTTTTGCTAAGCTTTTTATGCTTTCTTTATCATTTAAGACTTCTCCCGGCATTTTTCCATAAGCACAATTCCAATATGTTGAACCTACAGTTATCATCTCTGAAATACCAAACATGAAATTAATTGCAGCATAAGCATAATTCGTTCCCGTTTTTGAAGCAACAACAACAGGTGCACCAACCTTTTCTTTGAACATAAAATTATTAGCTTTACCTACATAACATGTTCTATCTATAAATGCCTTAACTTCAGAAGTAACATTCGACGTATAAACTGGACTTCCTATAATAAATCCATCAGACTTTTCCATTTTTAAAATTAATTCATTTACTATGTCATTCTTAATGATGCAGCTCTTGTTTTTTAATTCAAAACATTTTCGACATCCTAAACAAGGTTTTATATTTTGTCCCCCAATTTGTATCGTTTCTGTTTCTATACCATTATTATTTAACTCATTTGTTACAATTTTAATAGCTATAGATGTGTTTCCATCTATATGAGGACTACCATTAAAAGCTAATATTTTAGGCATTCTAATCTCCTTGATATGAAGAATAATTATTCTGTTAAGGTACTAATATATTAAGCAAAACTTATGCCAAAATTGAAAACAAAAAATATATTTTGATTTTTTTGTAAACATATTATAAAAGCTATCTATAAAACATTGATATTATCAATACTTATAAGCTTTTTTAAACTACAATAAATATCTTATATATGCCTAAATTCTTTTTTAATATAAAAATTTATTCAGTTGAATATAGCTATTTTCAGCAAAATTAATTCACTTTTGTATTATAAATATAAAAATGAATCATCTTGAATGTAATGTTGCTTCCTGATATAATATAAAAAACAAAGTCTTCTACATCGGAGGGAGTATTTTTGATGAATAATAACTATAGCTATCCTGACAGTTTTAAATATTTAAATGCTTTTATTGTTTCAGATTTTGTTGATATGCCTATACATATAATAAACGGTGAAGGAATTATAATATTTGTAAACAAAGCATGGAGCAAAGTCTATAATATTAAAAGAGAGTTTGCCGTTGGAAGACATGTTGAAGAAATAATTAGCAAATATCTAAAATATTTTCTTACCATAAATGAAACTACTCATACCAATGACGAGACATCAAGCTATACTTACCATCATTTTGATGAAGTTTCTTCTCAATCACTTGCCACTTTAGTGTTAAGTGAGAGAAAAAAAATGTCAATGGTTAGTTCTACTCCTGAAGATGCTAAGGTATTGGTTACAAGTACTCCAATATTTAATGGAAAAAATGAGATTGAATATGTTTTTACTTTAGTTCAGGACTTGACAAAAATATCTGACTTAAAAGAAGTATTAGATGCAGAAGTAGAAAAAAATAAAATTCTGTGTAAAAAATTAAAATTTTATAAAAGTGAGCAAAATAATTCAACAATTATTGGAAATTCAAAGGTACTCAGTGATATTAAAAATTTAATACCAGTTGTTGCTAAAACTGATGCCACTATTCTAATCTTAGGCGAGAGTGGTGTAGGTAAGGAAGTTTTAGCAAAAGAAATATACATTAATAGCCTTAGAAAGGATAAGCCTTTTATTACAATTAATTGTGCGGCAATTCCTGAAAATCTTTTAGAATCAGAAATGTTTGGTTATGAAAAAGGTGCTTTTACAGGTGCTGTAAAAAGCAAGGCCGGTTTGTTTGAGTTAGCAAATGGAGGAACTATTTTATTAGATGAAATAGGTACTATGCCTTTGAACTTACAGCCTAAATTACTTAGAGTATTACAAGAAAATGAATTTATGCGTGTAGGCGGCACTCAAAAAATTCCTTTAGATGTTAGAATTATATCGGCTACAAATGAAAACTTATTTAATCTTATAAAGACAGGTGAATTTCGCCAAGATTTATATTATAGACTAAATGTAATTCCTATAAAAATACCACCTCTTAGAGATAGGAAAGAAGATATTAAGTTAATTTGTCTAAAGTTCTTAGATGACTTTAATAAAAAGTATGGTAAAAATAAAATATTTAACGAAAAATCACTATTTACCTTGGAACAGTATGAATGGCCTGGCAACATTAGAGAGCTAAAAAACGCTATTGAAAGACTTGTAATTATAGGTGAAAAAAATGTTATAACTTCAAATCAAGTTTTGTATATAACTAAACCTGATGGAATAGAACAGTTTGAACCTGATGAATATATTGAAATTAATGAAAATCTTTCATTAAAAGAAGCAGTTCAATCTTTAGAAAAAAAAATGATTACAGATGCATTAGCTAAATATAAAACAACTTATAAAGCTGCTGAAGCGCTTAAAACTACTCAACCAACTATTGTAAGAAAAGCTAAGTTACTTGGAATAGAAAAAACCTATGAACAATAAACCAAAAATTTAAGTAGTATTTTATAAACAAAAAGTGCACAGCTTCTTCTCTAGTAGTGCACTTATTTATATGCTTTAATATAAAATTTCTTTATGATTGTAGGCATATCTACTCTTTCCTCTCCCTACACAGGCGGCTATTGAAAAATAAATCTTGTATTTAGTTATTTGGTGTTCTGTCACGAAAAATATACAAAGTAATTGTATTTAATATAACGGTAACGATGAGTAGAGCTGATGATACTAAAGCTACAGCTCCTGATGTGTCCATTGAAGCAGACCAATCTTCAATATTGACCAAATGATTATTATATAAAATCTGAAAATATAACGAAACAGCACAAGAGCTAAATAGAAATAATGACCCAATTCCTATTCTCGTGTTTTTTATACCGCATGAGTTTAACAACTGGCAATATCCATGCAATTAAGCCAATCAGCAAAGCACAATGAGAGCTTAATCTTCATTGTGCTTTATTAATTATCTTATCTGGTCATTTGATTTTTAATACTTAAAAATGTCCCCATGCTTGAAGTTGAAGGAATACCCTCTATAATATCCCTTGGGTGAGGTGGAAAATCAAGCCTTTCCTCAATAAGTGGCTGAACTTCTATATCTGTTACAGTTTGCAATCCAATATCATAACTGGATGTTGTATTGGGAAACAAACGTATATTATATATATTTCTTGCAATGTAGCCAAAAGCGTCTACTCTTAAGTTGTATGTGGAAAAGTTATACTCAGGTCCTGCTATTTTAGTTCCTAATTCATTAGCCATGGGCAATTCTATTCGAATCGGGTTAATTGTTGTTATTAAATGCATAACCGGGATATCTCTTTGCATACCATCAGTAACATAAATTGTTATAGTAGCATTATTTACAGGTGTTTTGTCACTTTGCTTAACAATATTAAGTCTCATAAATCCAGTATTATTCATATTCATATTTTCTAGCATATTTAAATTATTATTGGGATATAAGTTTCCGTCTTTTTTCATATGTATGTTATTTAATTGTTGTTGATATCTATTATTCAATATATTACACACCTTTCTTAGCATTTTATAAAATAACTATTTAAATTATTATATGCAACCTATGTATGTTTGTTAAGGCTTGGTGTTTCTATCTAACTACTCTGTGCAATATTTTGAAATAAAAAAGTCATATCAAGATTTTAATGATGACTAATTAGAAAAACATCTATGCTCATTAACTGCGCTTAATTGAAAAAACTAAATGCGGCATATCAACACCATAATAGTGTTTAATAAATCCTTCTGTTACTGTCATGCCATTTCGTTTTGCAACATTTTGCGATGCAATGTTTGTGTCACGAATAATTGAAAATACTTCATCAGCATTCAGGACTTCAAAAGCATATTCTTTACAGGCGATTGCCCCTTCGCTTGCATAGCCCTTATGCCAAAATGCTTTTTGAAATAGATATCCAACTTCAAGTACCTGCCTATTGTTGCAATCCTGCATGGTAAGACCGCATTGCCCAATCATTTCACCGGTATCTTTCAATATTACTGCCCACAAACCAAATCCATATTGGTTATACCTCATAATTTGTCTGTCAAGCCATTCCTGTGCTTCATCATCATCAAAAGCATGTTCGTAAGCATACATCACATCTTTATCTTGCAATATTTTACACAATGATGAAAAGTCCGCCTGGTTCATCTCACGCAAATATAATCTTTCCGTTTCTAATATCATAGAACATTTCTCCTTGTTGGAAATATATTAATTTATGCTTCATATGTATCCGCTGAATCCTGCATAACCTCAAAGCATAGTCTGAAGTTAAGATTAGTTCTTTATCATCAAATATCTTATGGAAAAATAATAAGCAACTACAGTAAAAACAGGTATTGCCACGAGATAAGAGATCATGTTAAAAAGTGTAAAATTCATTGTGTTTGATACTTCTCCATATTCTAAAATGTATCTGCATATCATTCCTAAAACAGTTAAAAACAAGCTTGCTACATATACAAACTTTTCTTTATGTATGCCATAAATTCCCGCAAATCCTAAACCGATTATTCCATAGGAAGCAATCACTAAATATGCCTTCGTGAAATCAAACGGAAAAAGCTCATTTCTAAATGGAAATATAAAGCATCCTGCAAATATGATGTATCCTAAAATAATTCTTTTAGGTGCCTTTGGATGATTCTGTAAATATACTTGAAATTTATTCATATTTCCCTCCATTACAAACCCCTACTTTTTATACATTTACAAGCCTGCTAATTACAAATCTTTTTATGTTTACTGTTTATACATTAAGATCTTTATTGCTTCATCTACAGATAGAACTTTGGCAAATCGATTATTCCAAATCTTGTAGTTGTAGAATTTATAAAGTTCTTCACCGGTTAGATACTCATTATCAAAAGTTGTATTGGTTTCTTCAGGGATAATTATTTTATATCCATACTCAAAAGCAGCCTTGCAAGTAGTATCAATACAATATTCTGTTTGAAGTCCTGTCAATATGATAGTATTTGTTTTCTTACTGTCTAAATATTCTTTTAAACCAGTTTTTAAAAATGCACTATTATATTGTTTTTCAAAAACTTTTTCAGCATTATAAGGTTTTATTTCATAATAAATCTGCCATCCGTCTGTTCCATACTCTAAATCTTCACCCTTTCCATCGTCATGACGCACATATATAACTTCTTTTTGATTGTCTCTTGCAACAGATATAAGCTTTTTAATATTATCAATTACATTCTGTTCATTGTAAGGATGTGCTTCAATCAATGCTGTTTGAACATCAACAACCAGTAAAATGCTTTTATTCATATACTTATCCTTTCATACTTTTATAAAGTCTGTACAAGTGTAGCCTTATTGTTTATTCATCCTAATAATTACTAATTCTAAACTTATTTTACATATTCAGTAATAAAATCAGTAAAAAGGATACCTTCTAAATGATCTATTTCATGGCAGAAACATTTTGCTAAATCTCCTGTACCTGTCAATATTATTTCATCTCCATTTTCGTTTAGTGCTTGTACTGTTACTTTTTCAGGTCTTGTTAATTTACCCCACTTATTTGGAATACTTAGACATCCTTCAATAACTTCCTGTGTTCCTTCTTGTTTAATTATCTTTGGATTTACCAGCTTTATAAGTCCCTGTCCCATATCTATTACAACTAAACGTTTTAATATACCTACTTGTGGGGCAGCCAGTCCACCGCCAGTTTCTGTATTATACATAGTATCAGCCATATCATTTAATATTTGTCTTATTTTATCATCTACAACATCAACTATCTTGCTTTTTTTCCTTAATATTTCATCATCAAACAATCTTATTTTTCTTAATGCCATTTAAGCTACACCTCTGCTTTGCTCTGCTCTTGATTTCCTTTTACTTTCCTCAAATAGAAAAATTTCCTCTATATTGCTATGAAATACTTTAGTAATATCATAAGCCAACCATATAGAAGGTTCAAACTTTTTTGTTTCAATAGCGTTAATTGCTTGTCTTGATACACCTACAAGTTTTCCTAATTGAAGCGTGCTCAGGACTGAGGAAAAGTTCCTTGAACATGCTTTTTATTTTATTGATACTTTAATTTATGAAATATGAAATTTTATAAGATCTCATACTTTTCCATTTTCTTGTATAACAAACTTCTATGTATTCCTAACTCTTCGGCTGTATCTTGTACGTTTCTATTATTTCTTTTTAATGCATCCTTAATTAATAAAGCTTCATAGTTATTTACTAAATTTTTTAATTTTTTATTACTATAATTTTCGTTAAAATCAGCATTACATGAAATCATTTTTGAAGGTAAATCATTAAGCTGAATAGTCATATCTTCACAAGATGCAAAGGCGCTTTTTATTACGTTTTCTAACTCCCTTATGTTTCCTGGCCAATTATAATTATTTAAGCAACTTAATGCTTCGTCACTTATAGTTATAACTGATTTATATTTGCAGTTAAGCTTATCTAAAAAATAATTTGCAAATAACACAACGTCATCCCTTCTTTCTCTCAGAGGGCTAACTTCAATATTTACAACATTAAGCCTATAATATAAATCCTCTCGAAACGTTCCTTGTTTAATCATTTCCTGTAAATTTTGACGTGTAGCTGCAATTACTCTAACATCAATTTTAGTAGTTTTAGTTCCACCCAATTTCTCTATTTCATTCTCTTGTAATACTCTAAGTAATTTTGATTGCATATCATAAGGCATATCACCAATTTCATCAAGGAATATTGTTCCTTCATTGGCTAATTCAAATTTACCTAATTTCCCACCTTTTTTAGCACCTGTAAAAGAACCTTCTTCGTATCCAAAAAGCTCTGATTCAATTAAATCTTTAGGAATAGCAGCACAATTAATGCTGACCATTGTTTTTTCTCTTCTATTGCTATTTTTATGAATGGATTGAGCAAAAACTTCTTTTCCTGTTCCAGTTTCACCAGTTATTAATATTGGAAAATCTGTTTTTGCAAATTTCATTGCACTTTTTTTAATTTTAATAAAATTCTTATTTTTTCCTATCATAATATCGAAGGAATGACGATTAGATTCAACTTTTTTGTATTCTTCTTTATAATACTGGAGTTCTGAGTACTCCTTCATTAATTTTTGAGCAGAATCCAAAGTCTGAAGTTTAAACTTCACTTGAGCTACTCCAGCAATTGTATCTCCTTGTTCGTCAAATACACAAGAACGATTTACTAGTAAGATGTCATTTGAACTTTCCTTAGCTTCTCCTTCCAAAAACTTATGAATAGCACCTTCCTCACGATATTTTTTACTAACAATATCAATCATTTTGGAATTAGATATAATCTTTAATATTGATGACCCTACTACATCTTCTTTCTTTCTTCCCAGAAAATCACAATACTGTTCATTTATATCAGTAACATTTCCTAATTTATCAACTACGATAAAACCATCGTCAGTCATTTTCAATATTTCTTGGAAAATATATTTGTAATTATTTTTGTCCATGTGATGTTACCGCCTATATTAAAAATATTAATAAATATTATTTTGACAATTATTTGTCAACTAATTATATCACAAATCTAGGTCAAGTAAAATATTTTTACATACCTTTTAACCATTTACTTACACATTTAATAAAAAAATTTACACGCCTTTTTATTAAACGTTAACTATAATTTTATTAAGAATTACACGTATTATTCTTACGAAGGAACCAATATTTTTATCAATTTCTGTAATAACATGACTATTTTCTATATTAAAAAACTCGCAATAGCGAGCTTCTTAATATAAATTAGAATTTATTATAATAGTTTTATATCTCTAAGAAATGTTTTTCATTAATTGCTTCAATCATAGCTGGAACTATTTCATATAAGTCTCCAACAATACCAAAATCACATATTTCAAATATTGGTGCATTTTTGTCCTTATTGATAGCTATTATATATTTTGACTCATGCATTCCTGCTTGATGTTGAATAGCACCAGATATTCCGCATGCAACATATAAATCAGGTCTTACTGTTGTTCCGGTTTGCCCTACTTGATGTGGACTTTCAATCCATCCAGCATCAACAGCTGCTCTTGATGATCCAACTTCTCCACCCAATGCCTCGGCTAATTCTTGAATTAGCTTAAATCCAGAAGCTTCTTTTAAACCTCTTCCGCCAGAAACTACAACTTTTGCTTCTATAAGATTTACTCTTTTCTTTCCATTTACAATTTTATCAACTAATTTCACCCTCAAATCATCTTTTGTTATTCTTGGATTTATTACTTCAACTTCTCCCGCTACATAATCCATGTGTACTGCCTTTGCCATAACACCCGGTCTAACAGTTGACATTTGTGGTCTGTTATTTGGACAAATTATTGTAGCCATTAAATTCCCACCAAAAGCTGGCCTTGTTTGAAGTAATTTTCCATCAGTTTCGTCTATTTCTAATTTAGTACAGTCAGCTGTTAATCCAGTACCAACCTTTGCTGCAATTCTTGGACCTATGTCTCTTCCTATTGATGTTGCTCCTAATAATACTATTTCAGGTTTTCTTTCTTTTATCAAATCAGAAATGGTTATTGCATATCCCTCTGTATTAAAGTCTTTAAGCGATTCATGCTCAATATATAAAACCTTATCTACACCAAAGTGTAAAAGTCTTTCTGTTATATCTTTTACTCCATGCCCTGCTATTACAACATTCAATTTCTTATTTATTTTTTCGGCTAACTTCTTTCCTTCACCTATTAATTCTATTGTTACAGGGTGAACCTTCCCATCTATTAGTTCACCAATAATCCAAACATCATTATAATCCTTTAAATCAATACCTTGATTTACTTTTGCTCTTTCCATTATTGTCCCTCCTCTCACTAAATTAAGTTTAATTCTGATAACTTCATTACAAGTGTTTTTGCTTTATCCTTTGAATCATTGCCATCTATTATTTCTGAAACTTTATTCTTAACCGGTACAAAAGACTTATAAACATTAGTAGGAGATCCTTTTAACCCAATTTGTGTTGAATCAACAATTAAATCATCAATACCAAATACTCTTATCTTTTCTTCACCCTTATCTCCATAAGCTTCATTTATCCCCTTGATTGTAGGATATCTTGGATTATTAAGCTCTTTGATAGCAGTCAACAAAACTGGTGTGGCTACTTCAAATACATATTCGCCATATTCCGTGTATCTTACTACCTCAAGCTTATCACCTTCAAACCTTGCATCTTTTACATATGTTACCTGAGGTATATTTAAAAATTCTGCTATTTCAGGCCCAACCTGAGCTGTATCTCCATCAATTGCCTGTCTGCCACAAAATACAACGTCATAGTTTCCTATTTTTTCGACAGCCGCTGCTATAATTGTTGCAGTAGCCCATGTATCTGAACCTCCAAACGCTCTGTCACTGATCAATACTCCTTCATCAGCACCCATTGCCATAGCTTCTTTCAAAACATCTTTAGCTTGTGGTGGTCCCATGCTTACTGCTATTAATTCTGCACCAAGTTCATCTTTAAACCTCAAAGCTGCTTCTAGGGCATTTTTATCATCTGGGTTCATGATGCTAGGAACACCATCTCTTATAAGAGTTCCTGTTTCTTGATTTATTCTAACTTCATTGGTATTCGGAACTTGTTTTAGACATACTATAATTCTCATATTACCCTCCTAACCAAGTACAGCTCTTGAAATTACAACCTTGTGAATTTCAGAGGTACCTTCGTAAATTTCTGTAATCTTTGCGTCTCTTACCATTCTTTCTAGCGGATAATCTTTCATGTATCCGTAACCACCATGTATTTGCAAAGCTCGATTTGTCACAAAGCTAGCAGTTTCAGAGGCATTTAATTTTGCCATTGCAGCTTCCTTTGTAAAAGACTGTCCAGAAATTTTTAAATGAGCAGCTCTATAAATCATCCATCTTGCACATTCTATTTTCGTTGCCATTTCCGCAACATACCATTGTAATCCTTGCAAAGCAGCAATAGGTTTTCCAAATTGTACTCTTTCTTTCATATAAGAAACCGATTCCTCTAATGCTCCTTCAGCTAATCCTAGAGCTTGTGCTGCAACACCAATACGCGCACCATCTAGTCCAATCATAGCTATTTTAAATCCTTGCCCTTCTTTGCCTACAAGATTTTCTTTTGGTACACGGCAATTGTCAAAAATTATTTCTGCTGTTTGAGAAGCTCTAATACCCATTTTATTTTCAACTTTACCTACTGAGAATCCAGTTGTACTTGTAGGAACTATAATTGCTGACAAACCTTTAACTCCTTTAGAGGGATCTGTGGATGCAAATACAACTACATAATCAGCTACATTTCCTCCAGTAATGAAACATTTAGTTCCATTCAAAACATATTCATCTCCGTCTAATACAGCAGTAGTTTTTACTGTTGCTGCATCGGATCCTGCATTAGGCTCAGTTAAGGCGAATGCTGTCTTTTTACCTCCGTTAGTGACAAGTGGTAAATATTTTTGTTTTTGTTCTTCTGACCCAAATTTCAATACTGTTTGCACAAATACCGCATGTATAGACAATATGGCAGCTGTTGCTCCGCATTTTTTAGCAATTTCGGATATTACAATTATTTTTGTAATATCATCTCCACCAGATCCACCATACTCAACTGGTACAGCTATGCCTGTAAATCCGCACTTAACCATCTTGTCAAATGTTTCATAAGGGTACCTTCCCTCTCGATCTATCTCTTCTGCTAAAGGCGCTACTTCCTTTTCAGCAAATTCTCTTGCAACTTTTTGAATCACTTCTTCAGATTTAGAGAAGTTAAAATCCATATTTATTTCCTCCTTATTATTGCGTAGTATTCTCAGTAATACTGAGTTATTAAATATAACCATAATCTCTTATATTGTTTTTTCAAGCAATATAAGAGATTTCCATAGCTTAAAATGCTGTTTCTGCTCCCTCATACGAAACACTCGATATTACATTTTCTTCTGCTAATTTTTTTATTTCTTCTTCTGAATATCCTAATTCCAACAATATTTCTTCGTTATTTTCTCCTATTAATGGAGCATCATTTTTAATTTTAACATCAATTGTATTGAATTTAACTGGAGGCATTGCCACGAAGCATTTAGTCCCATCACGATTTTCAACTTCATATACATAATTATTTGCAAGCGCTTGAGGGTCTTTTATAGCATCTAGTACATGTTGTATTTTTTCATGAGCTATATCTGATGCTGTCAGTTTCTTGTCCATTTCATCTTGTGTCCATTTTTTAAACTCTGTTGATATTATTTCAATTAATTCAGCAGCATTCTCTTTTGCTGAAAGAGTAGTTTCATATTTTTTATTTCCTACTAAATCTTCTCTTCCTATTACTTTGCAGAATGTTTCATAATATCTCTCATGTTCGAGGATACTTAAAAATATCCATCCGCCATCCTTACACTCATACGAATTAATTACTGGTGAATTTGCTTTTTTCCTTGTTTTTGGATATTCATCACCATATTGTGTAGAAGCCACTAATGAACTTAAGTTCCATATTGCTTGTGCAAATAAAGAAACCATTACTTTTGCACCAATTCCTGTTCTTTGTTGTTCATAAAGAGCTGCTGCAATACCTCCTGCTAAACTACATGAAGTAGTTGCATCTCCAAAACCAATAGGTGGATTAACTGTAGTTCCCCTTTCAGCAGCGTCAGCCATAGCTCCACTTCGAGCCCAGAATGCTACAGTATCAAATCCTGGATTGTCTCTTGCAGGTCCATAATCTCCAAATCCATTTATTTGTGCCCATACAACTTTGGGATACCTTTTATGAACGCTTTCATAATCTAAACCTAATTTTTCAAGTGCTTTTGTCCTATAACTTGATACAAATACATCTGCTTGTTCTAATAATTTTTCCATTATTGCCATGCCTTTTTCTGACTTTAAGTCAATGGCAATTCCTCTTTTTTCTGAATTATAGCAACTATATAATGGATTAACCCCAAAATTTGCAGGAGCTCCCATACCAGCACCAGTTGTTCTTCCAGGATCACCCCAAAATGGTTCAACCTTTATAACATCAGCTCCCCAATCAGCAAGTATTCTGGCAGTACCAGGACCGGCTATAAAATATGTTAAATCAATTACTTTTACTCCTTTTAACGGTTTAAACATGTTACCCTCCTAATTATAGTTAATTCGATTTTCCTTATCTGAAATATCAGTCTTATTATATAAAATATTATGGTAAAGCTGGGAACATTGAAAACAGTATTACAGCTACAACTGAACCAATTGCTGGTACTACAACTGTTAACCAAAATATTAATCCATATGCATCCTTATGTGATTCATTACATAAACCATTAGTTACTGTTACTATATAACCATTATGTGGAAGAGAATCTAATGCAGCTGATGAGATGCTCATTACCCTGTGAATTGATGCAGCTGGCACACCTAATGCTAAGTAAGCCGGCCCTAAAAGAGGTGCTGCAATACCTAAACCACCTGAAGCTGATCCACAAATACCAGCAATAACTGTTGTACCAATGGCAACCCCTACTAAAGGTGACCCAGGTATAGATATCATTGCATCAATAACAACAGGGAAAGCTATAGTTGCTTTAACAACTGCTCCAAAGCCAACTACTGCACAAGTGTTAGATATAGAAACTACTGATTGTTTGCACGCTTCTCCGAGGTTGAATAATATTTTATGATTATCTTGATACTTGTTTAAAAGAATTATTACAGCAACCGAACCTAGAAACACTCCAAATTCTAATGGCACCAATGTACTACCACCAATTTTAATATTAATTAATAGAATTGTTAAAATCAGAGGAATTACAGCTAACCAACCGCTTGGATATGTTGCATTATCATGAAATACATCCATAGGTTTGGCCACAAAATTTTCACCTTCTAATCTTGCCTTATTTACAGTTTTAATCAATATTATACTGCCTAATAGCAAAATAACTCCTGAACTAATGAATCCATTTACTGCACCAGCCATCAAATCTGTTCCTAATGCAGCTGCAGGTATGGCATTATGTATTTGTGGTGCGCCTGGAGCAACCATTGCCCATGTAGAACACCCAAAAGTTAATGCAGCAGGAATAAACCTTCTTGGATAATTTGCTTGTTTGAATACTTCTAAGGCTATCGGAAACACTGCAAAACTCGCAACAAATACACTTACCCCTCCATATGAAATGATACCGCATGCTAATGGTATTGAAATCAATGCCATACTAGGTCCAAATTTATCTACTATCATTTTCGCAATAGATTTAGCTCCATTTGTAACTTCATATGCTTTACCCATAATTGTTCCTGTTAAAAAAATAAAAAAATTACTTTTAAAGAAACTTACAAAACCTCCCATATAACTTTCTTTTAAGCCATCATAAAGATTAATACCGCCTGTCAAAGCTACTATAATTGAACAAAGAATAGCAACAACGTAAATGTTTACTCCTCTCATTATCAGTATTACTAATAATCCGAGTGATACTAAAATACCAATTAAGCTTATTACTACTGATACATCCATAATCCACACCTCATATTTTACTTTTTATACTTTCAAAATAGTTTGTTCATTAAATTTATTTGTTTTTAAATACTGCAGGTCTCTTTTCTATAAATGCTTTCATTCCTTCGTCTTTATCATCTGTAGCAAATGATAAAGCTGCGATGTCCTTTTCTAATTCTAATCCATTATCTATATCCATTTCTAAACCACGATTTATTGCCACTTTTGCAAATCCTATAGCTAATGAAGCATTTTTAAGAATTGCCTTCATCATATTCATAGCTTCTTCAATTAACAATTCAGGTTCTACAACTTTATTAACTAGTCCTACAGATAAGGCTTCTTCTGACATAATTTGTCTTCCAGTATATATAAGTTCTTTAGCAATACCTGAACCTATTAATCGAGGTAATCTTTGCGTCCCACCAAAACATGGAATTACTCCCAGACCTACTTCGGGTTGGCCAAACACTGCTTTTGTTGAGGCAATCCTAATATCACAGCTTAAAGATAATTCACATCCACCACCTAAAGCATAGCCATTAACAGCGGATATAACTGGTTTTTCTAAACTTTCTATTTTATTAAAAATCATTTGGGCAAAAGCTGCATATTTTCTTCCTTCAATGCTTTTGTATCCTTGCATCTGAACTATGTCAGCTCCAGCTACAAATCCTTTTCCTTCTCCAGTAATTATTACACCCCTTACAGAATCATCCTCTTTAATGCAATCAAAAATTTTATTAAGGTCTGAAAGAGTATCATTGTTTAATGCATTTAATGCTTTCGGTCTGTTGATTTTTACTAAAGCTATTTCATCTTCTACTGTTACTAAAATGTTAATTAATTGACTTGATATTTCTGATATTGACATTTTGTATTCTCCTTTATATTTCCATCTATCTAGGCCTTTAGACAATTATTTAACAAAGCAATAAACGTGCCAAGTAACTTATTAGAATCAAATTTTATAAAATTTATTTAAAATCAGTTAAAAGTGCATTGAAAATTCAACTTTTAAAACCTTAATATTACAATTCATATTCTCCAAATTATTTTTATGATGCTTATCAATTTTATAGTTAGTTATTTAATAATCAAAAAGTCCATATAAAAATGTCTCAAATAGTAGACTCGCGAATCATATTTGAGACATCTTTTTTCAATTTAGTTTGATATAAAACGATTTGTTGACAAATATCAAATTACTTAGTTGTTAATTAAGTGTCAAAGTGATTTGAAACATATTTTCTCGTCTACTTTTTGAGACATTTCAATTTCTTACTTCAACTATTAAGAAAGCTTATATCAGCATTTATACTATAAACTATTAGAATCCACATTCTTCATTAACTATGAACACCTTAATTCTATTGCTGTCTGTTTGTCCTTCTATTATTGAAAGGATATTGCATACACCTATACAGCCTACGCACTTGTTCAATGCTACGCATGGAGGATTATATCTTGCACGCTTTGCATTTGTGGGACATGCGACATTTTTAACTCTTTTTATCGCATCATCTACTGTATCTACAATTTTATTTTTACCAACTACAATTATTACTTTATCTGGTCCATAAGTGATTGAAGCTACTCTATTGCCACTATGGTCCACATTAACAATTCTCCCGTCAACAGATATGGATTTTGAACCAGTTATATACCAATCAGTAGTAAGAGCCTTTCTTTTTAATTCTTTACTTTCATCTCGGTTTTTTGCAAGTTCCTTATCATATACAACATTTCCTCTTTCTGATAACAAATTGGTAATGTCCATCTTTTGGAGCGTAGCAGAATGACCGATCCCTATTGTCGATTCTATTGGTACCATATTTAATATGAATGACTTAACATCTTCTAAGCGTTCAAAATACTCTACCTCTATGTTTCTCTGTTTAAAGTTTCTCACTAATTTTTTTAACTTTTCTTCATTCATCCCCAACACCTCACTATTACTATACTTTTTATGTCTTCTCCATTATGCTTAATAATTCCATTATATTACTTTATAAGTTTAGTATGCAATATAAAAATAGCAGTTCCTATTATAAACTCTATGTCGATACTAATTCATATTGCAGCACCTATTATATTTTTATGCTCGAGAAGTAAGAAGTCAGTACTTTTAATATCCTATTCCCTATTATTGTCCCTTTATTTCTTAGAATATGAAAATTCCAAATATGATTCTGAAACTTTTTATTTTTTTGCAATATATACTTTACATTTTGCAATATTTATATTATACTATGCAATATGAGGAGGCGGATTATGAAAAACAAGCGTATGAAAATAGCACGCATGGAATGCGATATGAAACAAGAAGACTTGGCAAAAAAAGTTGGTGTAACAAGGCAAACAATTGGATTAATAGAAGCAGGCGATTATAATCCAACGCTTAATCTTTGCATAGCAATTTGTAAAGCATTGGGTAAAACATTAAATGATTTATTTTGGGAGGAATAAAAATGAAAAAAGATAATATTCAAGATGAGAGAATAGTTTCTCAAAAAAGAAAGATAGGAAGCGATGCTTTTGGAATTGTATTCTACGGGCTGCTTATTTCTATACTAATTCAGCAATATATGTTTGATGCACCATTTTCTCAGTACGCAGCTGAATTCATTCTTTTTATGGTGGCTGCAATTTATGTTGTTGGCAGAAATATTATAGTTGGCAATAATCTTTTTAACAACAGTTTCAAAGGACAAAAAATGGTTGTAATAAATAGTGTTGTGTGTGGTCTTACTATTTCTGTTATCACGACTACATTTAACACTATGAATCTTGGCTTGGAAAAAATGGGGGGAGCACCTTTAATTGCAATAACTTCTCTTATAACTTTTTTCTGCGGAGCACTTACCTCATTTATTGGTTTTGAAGTCCTTTATATAATAAATAAAAAAAGGCAACAACAAATAGATGATAAGTACAATGACTCTGACGAATAAAGAGCATACTGTTACTTGTCAAAAATGCCCTTAATGGATTATATTGAATCCTTTAGGGCTTTTTGTGTAATATAATGTATCTTTTAGACGTTTTTTTAGTGGGCATGGCTGTGATGAATATCTAAACTATGTTTATGTGAATGTATATTTTCTTCATGAGTATGAATGTGAGTATGCTTTCCTATAACAGTTTCTTTATGAATATGATTATGATGACCATCATCATGACTATGTACATGATCATGAGTTATTGCAATATGATGATGCTTATATTTATGTGCTTCCGTTGAAGCAAAATACATACCTATAACCATTATATATAATGCAATAATAAATGAAGTTGTTGGTATTTCATTAAAAATTATCAATGACAATCCTACTCCGATAAATGGTGATATAGCATAATAGGCACTTGTCTTAGCTGCTCCAAGGTCTCTTTGAGCATATATGTAAAAGAATATACTTAAGCCATAAGCAAAAAATCCTAATACTAAAGCTGCTATTATATAAGAAATGTTATTTGCTTTTTCTCCCAGCGCAAGTGCAATTATCAAAGAGCCTACCCCAGACCCAAATCCCTTAATGATAACAACTTGCAATGGATCTTTTACGGATAATTTGCTTGTGCAGTTGTTTTCCAGTCCCCAACAAATAGATGCTAATAATACAAAAATTGAGCCGAATGAAAACGAAAAACTCCTCAGATCTTCTACAGAAAGAATAATACTTGACATGGTAATAAGAAAAATGGCAACCCATAATCTTTTTCCTATAGGTTCCTTAAATATCAATAACGCTATTATAGATGTAGCAACAATTTCAAAGTTATTAAGCAACGAAACATTAGCAGCAGATGTCATTGTAAGACCCAGCATCAAAAATATAGGTGCTGCAATGTCTAAAGCAACCATCCCAATGGTATAAGGGAGTTCCTGCTTTGTAAGTCTTGCCTCATTTTTTTCTGCAAATTTCTTCTGTTTAATCATATCTACTACAGACATACCTAGTCCTGCCCCAAGATAAAGAAAAGATGCCATCATTGTAGGCGGAACTTCCTTTAACAAAAGTTTAGATATTGGTGCACTTATAGCATATAACGCTGCTGCCAATATGGCAAAAAATATTGCTTTGTATTGTTTTTGCATTTTATGTACCTCACATATTATTTCTACACTCCATCACTAATTGATTTGCTCACAAGCTTTATATAAATTATAATTCTTCATTTCATTTAAAGTAAGATCTCAATTCCCATTCTTGTGTTTTATCATCCTTTTCCAGCACCAAATCGTATCCAGCTTCTCCTCTGTAAAAATATATTCCTTTGCATGAGGGATTCAACTCAATTTGAAATTCATTTTCAGCACCAAAACCACTGTTTAATCCATATGTTTGATAAAAGGTAATATACTTATTGTCTCCATCATCTTTTAACCTAAGCGTTCTTACGTACCCCATACTACTTGCTACACCAACATTAATTGTCATGATATTGCCATCTTCAGATACAGTATAATCATTTAATATAATATCCGTTCTTTTTCCACCAGTGATGAAAAGCAAAATACCTATCACTGTAAGCAGCAGTATAATAACAATAACTACTATCTTTCTTTTCATAGATATTCCTCCTATAACTCCGATTTACATGATTATAATTAGTTCAAATACCACATTCTCAATTGAAAAAACTTAAATATATCGCCTTACTTTAGTCATATAATTTATATACTCCTTACCAAACTTCTTAACGCACCATCTTTCTTCTGATAGAATAATCCAGTGTGCTGATAGTTGAAAAACTATTAATATTGCAAACAATATCAACGACTTTGTAAGCAGCACACACCCTAAAAAATAAATAAAATATGCCACATACATGGGATTGCGAGAAAACCGGTAAAGTCCTTTAAGATTGATACCATCTTTTGAAGGCTTTGCAAAGTTTAATACGGACACAATACACAATAAGACTCCTAATCCATATACCACTAATCCTGCATTAAACCAGTATGGATCAGTCGTAATCTTGAGGAAAAACAAATAAACAAAAATCATAATGTTTGTAATCTGATAAAACAAGTATGCCACCTTTTCTTTTCCAATCAAGGGAGCGAAGAAAGCTGCACGTTTTAAAGATTCCTTATCTAATATACTTAAAAGTCCAAACCTTATAAGTATAAGTGGTATTAAAGTTATAAATGAATTCATTTTACCCCCCTTTCTTAAACTACCAACTATCCCTACCCTCATGCGCTAAAGTTGTTTTGTTTCCTCTATTTTAAGAATAAAGGAAATAATAGATATTTATAATATGCAAAAAATTCTCTAAAGAGAGAATATATATCTCTTAGTTCATAGTGTGTTGAATGGGCTGAATAAATCTGCTCAAAACCGACGCTTTGAAATATTAATTTTGTTCTTGTAATGTGATAAAATTGCGAAATAATCATAACGGATTTGAAACCCATATTATTTATTATAACTTTGGTGTTTTTGGCAGTCATATATGTATTGTATCCTTCAGGATCTAATAGTATATTATCACTTCGAATTCCTTTTTTAATTAAGTATTCTTTCATGACAGCCGCTTCATCAAATCCTTCCTTACCTACTCCACCACTTACTATTACATAATCAAAATAATTTTTATCATAAAGTTCTGCAGCTTTATCTAATCTGCCCTGTAACCTCTTAGAAGGAGTTCCATTCAATTCTACTTTATTTCCTAACACAACAGCTACATCTGAAACTCCAATACTATCGTTAAATCCATCAAAAGTAATAATTAAAGTATGTATTACAAACCAAACGAAAAATATTAAAAATACGTAAGTTATTATCTTTTTCAAGTATATCAACCTTCCTACATCTTTATAAAATAATATGATGAATATTCCGTCCCATCATGACCAATCAACTTGTTTTCAGTAGGTAAAAAATCTAATTCCTTTAGAGCCTTTATTCTTTCCCTTGCAATAGGAAGTGCCTTTGTTGCTATCATACTACATTCAAACAATTGATAAATTTTATCAATAATTAGTTTTAAAATATCTATTATATTAGCTCTTGCTTCATAATCACTTCTCAAATCTAAACGGAGAAGCCCACAATTATTAAAATAATCTTTTGACTTTCTATGAAATAATTCTATTGTTCCAATTACAATATTATCTTTTTTATCTATAATAGACCATCTTACAAAACCTTTTCGGTCATATTCGAATTTCCAATAATCAAGAGCCTCCTTCATTCTTTCACGTGTCTTATAGTAAAAATCATCTCCGCCACAATTATCGCTATTAAATAAAGGAACTGCTTTTTTATCAGAATATACTTTTAATAAGTCATCACAATCATCTATAGAAATAAATCTTAATATGAACCGTTTATTTTCAAATTCAGGGCAGCTTACATATACACTATCCATATTTATTCTCCTCTACAATATTTTCCATTGGTGTTTCGCTCCTCTTTTATTACTGTCTCCTCAAAAACTTCCCTCTTTACAGCATCTTCAACCATTTCATGCAGTTGAACCCCTCCACCAACTGAATAATAATATGGAGTAAGATTATTGCTCGCCATCAATACACAACCATCTTCAATTATTATTGCAGCGGCACGATAACGAAACCATCCTTCGTCATTCTTAAATCCACAATCCATTTAACACCTCGCCTATAATAAAATAATATATAATTTAACAACTATTTTATGAAATTCCATCTATATCCTCCAAGTATAAAGAAATTTCACCACACTTAGGACAGATTGCAACTTTAGGTTTTTCTATCCTCTTAGCAAAGATACCTGTACCTTTAGCTATTTTAATTCCATATCCTGCTCCTTCA
>JAQSXU010000004.1 GCA_029256485.1 Clostridiaceae bacterium | reverse complement strand
ACCTTGTGTTTTTTATTATCGTAAATATTAAATTAACAGTACTACGCTAAACGCATAATTCGAATGATAGGACAGTACAACGTAGAAAATATCAGTATTATCATACTTTAATATGGTGACACCGCCTTAAAATATCATTTTATAATAAATTCGTTACCTTCTGAAAAATATATTGTCATTTTTTCCTTATTAATTTCATTAACAAATTTATCAAATAGCGTTTCTGTCATTTTCTTTTTATCGTAATAATCTTTTATTTCATATGTCAAATTAACTTTATGATTTTCATTCTCACAGTTTAATGTAAATAAAGCTTGAGCAGGTTTTGTAGCTATCCAATTGCCATTTCCTTTTCCTAACTCTTTTACTTTATATCCTTTATCTTTATATTTTTGTGTTTTTTTCCAATCTCCTTGAAATGTAATACTTTCTGATGGGATATATACTGAGTCAACTATTTTACATACATTCATTTCAAACACCTCCACTTATTACTTATAAGTCTTAATATATGAATATTGGAATCAACTATCATAATTATATAACAGATTCAGTTAAAACGCTACTATAATAATGATTTTAATTATAAAAAAACAGGTATTGTTTTTAATAAAAATATTTAATTATGGAAAAATGCACTTCAAAACAAAACTTGTTATTTGATTATTGTTTGTTTATTGACAATTTTTAAGTTTTATATATCTATCTATTTGCATAAGATAATAAAAATTAATATAAATGGAAAATGAAATTTTATATAAATAGGGGGATGTGATAATAAATGAATTATGAATCAAAATATACTGAAGAATTAGTTTATAACGAAATTAAAAAGTCAGAAGGTAATATCGTTAAAGCTTTAGCTGTAATGTCTGTTTTAATAGTTCTATGTATAAGTGCATTTATTTCAGTAATATAATAGTTGAATTGGAAAAAGAAGCTCTTTGCTTCTTTTTTAATAATAGAAGAAAATTTATCAAGGAGAATATATTGTGGAACAAGTTAAACGAGATAAGTCGGGAAAATTTACAACTTCTGAAAAAACTAATTTAATTGGCAAAAGATTTGGAAAGCTAAAAGTTATTAGAGATAGTGGAAGAAGAATACACAGAAAAGTTATATGGGAATGTTTATGTGATTGTAATAAAACTACCTTTGTCACAAGTGATAGATTAGTTAGTGAAAACACAAGAAGCTGTGGTTGTTTAAAAAATGAGTTCTATGAGAGTCATACACATAATAATCCGACTTTTATTGAAGGAACAGAGGTCGGGTTATTAAATCCAGAGTTAACTTATAGTCACAATACTTCAGGTCATAGAGGAGTTTCTCAAAATAAAAAAAATGGTAAATACAGAGCTTACATACAGTTTAAAAAGAAACCGTATTGGCTTGGAACATTTATAAATATTGAAGAAGCTATTGAAGTTAGAAAAAATGCAGAATCCATGTTGTTTGGAAATTTTTTAGAATGGTATATGGATAATAATAAGAAATTGGGAGAGGAACATGATTAATCAAGTTATGTACTGTAGTTATTAGAGAAGAAAAATAAATCTATTGGTATTGAATAGAAAGTTTTCGAGTGTTTAATATATCACATTAAAAACACATCTAAATAGATGTGTTTTTTGTATTTCGTTATAAATTTTAAATGCATGTCAAATTTATATTGACTATTGTCAATGAAAACTGTATAATAAAATTAAACTAAAATTAAAAATAGGAGGTTAAGTCAAAATGTTTTTAAATTACCAAAACTTCATTACAGATACATTATATAACATTTTTCATCCAAACTGCAACTCATTTGCTGATTATATACAAGTAGTATTTAGTGGAATGTTAGTTATTATTTCGGGTTTAGTAGTAATCGCAATTATAGCAGGAATTTTAATATTGCCATTTATTGTATATAAAAAATGTGTTAAAAATATAGAAGTACAAATAAATGAAACTTATATTAGATATAGAAAGGATTATGAGGGAGACTCAAAAGATATTGAAGCACTACAATCAAAACAAGAAAAATTAGAAAATGAAAAGTTAAAATATATTATATTAGTAATTTTGCTTTCTATTGTAATTTATATTCCAATGATTCTTCCAATATTTATGATGATAATTGATTTTTTAGGGTTACTATACTTTTCTACCTTGATTGTAATTTTATTATTAATAGGATTTATTATTTTTGATATGTGGTTTCGTAGTAACTATTATTAAAGATAAAAAATTTCACACACATAATTTCTAAAAGTAATAGTAGGTATGGCATTGATGTTTTAATATTATATAACAAATAAAAAGATGCAAACATTGTCAATTATTTGTATCTTTTTATTTGCTACTTAATAATTTTTATAGATAAATTTTAATAAATGTGGTGGAATGTTCGAATTATATAATATTTCATTGTTATTATTTTCAAACCACTCATTACATTCACAAATTTCATCGTTGCAATCACATACAATATTTTCTAATGAATCTAAGTACCATTCACATTGTTCTGTAATCTGGTTAGACGTTATTGAATTATTTCGAATTTCAGTAAGTAGAAAGTCAACTACGCCAAACTCTGCACTAAAAAGTTTTGTTTTATCAAGGTCTTTAGAATCTACTTCTATAATTGTATCTTCTTACTACAACCGTAACTGTGTGAAAAAAAGAAAACGCACTTACTTCTATCCATCTTATTTTTATGTTTTACATTCATAAGTAAATCATCTAATAAAACAGTATCTTTTCTTTTATTTTTTTGAATCAACATAAAGTCCTTCACTTTTTATTCTTTCGATATTATTAATATTTATAATATGATATAGTTTCATTTTCCCTCCAATGAATCAAAATGTTCTTTATATAAAAATACATACTTATTTCCTAAAACACCTGGTATATTAATTTTTTATATTATATTTTCAATTTTTAAAAGGTATTTTATAATATTTAATTTATCTGTAGAAAAACTTCAAATTATATAATTCACTTCGTTATCTATAATATATTATTGCAAAAAACAAGGTACAATTTTTGTAAATTTAAAAAGGCAAGTAAAAAATTATTTATATAGTGGAGGATTATTATAATGGCAAAACAAAATGTAGCTTACAAAATGGTAGAATCAGAGGTGTTTAAAGGAGCTGATGAAATAAAAAATTCAATTAAACAAGGACTTAAATTAATTAATAGTAAAAGAACTATAAAAAATGAAGAAGAGCTTCCTTATCCTATGGATACAAGTTATGGAGAAAAGGATTGGAATATCACTTCAGCTTTAAGAGAAATTATTGCAAATGCTATAGATACTGGTTCTGAGTATAAAATTGATTATGTTTCTGGATTTGCAGTAATTAGAGACAAAGGAGCAGGGTTAACTAAACAATCTTTTATTTTCGGGAAAAGTACAAAAAGAGAGTCTGATTCTAAAGTTGGACAATTTGGCGAAGGAACAAAAATGAGTTTTTTGACACTTCTTCGACTTGAAAGAATAGTTTGGGTTAATACTGTTGGCTTTACAACATTGGTAGATAAAGTTCCATCTGAAAAGTATGGTGCTGAATTAATGAAATTAAGATTTTTACCAAACGATAGAAAAGAAGGAACGGATATTTTTATTGAATGTTCTGAACAAGAGCTGGAAGAAGCAAAGAGACTTTTCCTTGAACTAAGTCCTCTTGAAAAAATTGACAACAATATATTTAAACCTGCAAACAGTATTTTTATAGTTGGTTTAAAAACAACAACATTGACTAACACTCTATTTAGCTATAACATAGAAGATAAAACTATGACAAACAGAGACCGCAATATTGTTGATGTTGTAAAATTACAATCAAGTGTCATGAATATATTAAAAAAGGCAAAGAATCAAGCTTTTATAAAAGAATATTTAACTGCTTTTAAGGATAATTCAAATGCTTTTGAATATCAATTACCATTCATACCTGACGAATCAAAAAAAGATACATGGGTTAAAGTACTTAAAAAAGTATTACCAAAAGCTGTTTTATCATCAGATATGCAATCAGATTTATATGCAAGCATGATGGGATATACGGTTTTAAGAAATGTACCTTCCAATTTACACAGAGTATTTAAATACTTAGGTGTTAGTGAAAGTAGCGTCTATGCAAGAAACTACAATGGAGAAGGTTTGAAAATTGATAAGAAAATTATATTTCCAATCTCTGAAGGTTATGTTGGTCAATGGACAAGAAAAGATGCAATAAAAGAATTTCTTGCAAACTCACTTGATGCAGGAGACAAAATAAGTGTTACATGTAGCGATGGGAAAGTAAGAATATCTGATAATGGAGTAGGTATTGCTAAAAAACACTTTGTATTCGGAGTTTCTGAAAAAAATGACACTGCAATTGGTAAATGGGGAGAGGGTATGAAAATTGCTTGTTTAGTTCTTGCAAGAACCCAAAGCCCAGTAAAAATTGAGACAGTAGGCTACACTTATGAAGCAAAATTAGAAAAAAATGACGACTTTGGAATGAAGCTATTGGTTGTTTATTATACTAAAAATTTAAGGACAAAAGGAACTTCCATTGTATTCAATGCCACTGAAAAGGAAATTGAAGAAGCCAAGGGAATGTTTATTCAATTTAAAGGGGTCAGAAACAAAAAAATTTCAACAGACATTATGGATGTTTATTTTGAAAATCCTGGTGTTGTTTATTCCAATGGACTTGAAACTACAAAAATAAATGCACTCTTTAGTTATAACATTAAAAATAAAGAAATAGTTTCATCAAGAGACAGAAATGCAGTAGATACCTATAAATTGCAGGAATATATTGAAAAATTCCTTTCTGCTTCAACTGATGAAACGATTATAGACAAATTCTTAAGTGGCTGGCAGAATGATAGGGGTTTAATTGAATATAGAGCACAATTTCAGCCTAAAAGCGAAGAAGTATGGATTAAAATTGCTAAAAAAACTTTTAATAAAGCATGTTTTGCTATAGATGGTTATGATAATGAAGACTTTATAGCTAAACAGGCAGGATATACTATTCTTAGAGAAGTTCCGTATTCTGTTAGAAGAGTATTAGAACGAGCAGGTATAAAAAGAGCAGATATTATAGCAAAGAAATATAAAAACAAAGGCATACTATTAGGGGATAGAATTGTATACCCTATAACAAAAGAGTATGTAAGCAATATGAGTATAGATGACGCTATAAAAGAACTTATATCGAATTGCCTTGACACAGAATCTAAAACTTCAATTTCTTGTGGTGACGGTATAATTTCAATAAGTGATAAAGGTGAAGGGATTTCGAAGAAAAACTTATTGTTTTCAGAATCTAATAAAACTGAAAGTCAAATTGGTCAATTTTGTGAGGGTTTAAAATTTGCTTCATTGGTACTTGCAAGAAATAATAGAGAATTTAAGATTTCAACAAAGGGTTATGACTATGTTGCTACAATAGAACGTGACACACAGTTTAAAGCGGATGTTCTTGTAATAACTCTTTCAGCTAACAGAAAAAGAGTTGGAACTGATATAACATTTAAAGGAACTCAGCAAGAACTTAATAGAGCAAAAAATAATTTTTTAGCATTTAATGAAAGCTTCAAGCGTGTAGACTGTGGAATATATTCACCAGGGGGAAATATTTTTGTTAATGGAGTATTTATACAAAAAATTAACTCAATCTACAGTTATGATATAATAGGAGCAAAAGATATTGTTTCGAGAGAGAGAAAAACTATAGACTTTGAAAAAGCGAAAATAAGTATTTCTTCATTGGTATCAATATCGGATAATAAGAAATTTATTGAGCACTTTATTACAAACAAACAATATGATAAAATAGAACATCAATTATCGGTTAATCCGCTAAATAAAGCTGTTTGGAAAGAAGTAATTGGAACAGTTTATGCAAAACACTGTTTTGCAACTGGTAGCGATTATGATGGAGTAGCAATGGACAAAGGTTATAAATTAATACTTCAGACTTCCATAACAATGCAAGCATTGCTTTCAAGATTTGGGGTAATGGCTTCAAATCAAGTTGTTACTCTAAAGGGCGATGAAAAACAAATAAGAAAGAGATTTGATAAGAAGAAATTATCAGATAAAGGCAAGAAAAGATATGACAAGTCAATAGAGTTATTTACCGAACTATATGGAGCAAGACTTGCAAAAAAGATTGAACTTGTTGAAACCTTTAATGATGGTGTAGAAACCGATTCTACATGGGGCTTATATAATTCAACAACGGACACAATTTATGTATTAGCTGAGATTGTAGATAAAACAGATAAGTATGATTTTGATGAATATATGGGAGTTCTTATCCATGAACAAATTCACAGAAAATCAGGTGCTCATGATAGAACAAGAGAATTTGAATTTGCTTTATCAATGGAACTTGGAAGAATTGCTTCTTTATACTTTAAGTCTGTTTCAAAATCAAATAAATCTCTAATAGCTTAAATACTTTGTAATTACAAAGATATAAGGTGGTAAAGAAATGAAAAAAAAGTTTTACTTTCGCTTATAATCCAAAGATTGGGTGCGTTAGTCCAAGCGGAATGAAGAAAAAAACGATTAATGCAATTTCCAAAGCGGAAGCAGAGAAAATAATAAAAGAATATTTAGTTAAGGTTAATGGGACTTTATGTTCTAAGTATTTTTAAGATTAAGAATAATAAAATGAATCCTTATATTTTTTTGAGGATTCATTTTTATTTTAAGAATCTATTGTTAAGAAATGCAAAATTTTTTGAATTCACAAAATTAAATTATAACGTATTTTAAAATGAATTGAGAGATTTTAAATTGAGTGTTTGTAAAATATTCATTGACTATAGACAATAAGTGCTGTACAATGAAATTATAAGAAATTAAAAAAGGAGACTAAGCAAAATGTTTATAAAATACCAGCACTTTATTACAGATACATTGAATAAAATTTTAAATCCAAGCTATAATTCATTTACTGATTATGTACAAGTAGTTTTAAATTCAATATTACTAATTATTTCATTTATAGGAATTTTAGCAACTATAGCAGTCATTATTATAATCCCATATATTTTTTATTTAAAGTATATAAAAAAAATAAATGAAAATTTACAAAAAACAATTGAAAATTTGCAAAGAATAAATAGAGAAACTGATAAGCTACATAGAATAGATAAAAAATTGAAAGAATTTGATAACAATACAAATAAAAATATAGATGAAAAGATAAAAAACGTAGATAGAGAGCTACTGAAAAATAAAATTAGAAATCGTTTAGAACAGTATAAAAAATTAATATCACGACAAGAAAAATTAAAAGCTAAAAAGATAAAATATATTCTTATATTAATTTTGATGATGATTATAGTTTATATTCCAATTATACTACCATTATTTATAATTATAATAGACTTTATAGGATTAAATAATATTTTAGCTTTTTTCCTTCCAATATTTATAACAATATTAGTATTGTTACTTGAATATGTAGCTTGGAAAATTACTTAATTTTGTGCTTTAAAAAGAACCATTTAGTGGTTCTTTTTAAGAATTTGTATCAAAAGCATCAAGTATAATCTTACCATAATATCCAGTTATTATTCATCTTTAATTTTATCCAAAGTTAAGTGCAAAATGAGTTCGTAAAATCAATTTTAAGCGTTTAAAATATTTTCTTTGACTAAATGGTTGGCAAAGAGGAATAATTAATTTAAAAGCTAATTGGTGCTTTCAAGAAGCATTATAAGAATTATGTCGAAGTTTTGTTCGAACAGAGGTTAGCTGATAGTAAAAATGGTGTATAAAGTTACAGCAAAATATAGTTTATAAATAAACAACATTAAATATCATGGTCTAAGAATATTTTGTTGTAACTAAATTAAATTCTTGAAGTTCAAAATATCTCAAACAAATAAATAAACTAAATAATTAATAAGATAAAATCTTATAATAAGGGACTAATAAAATATAATAATAAAAATGTATCCAAATGAATAAACATCAAAGTGTAAATTCACATTTTAATTCAAAAAAGGCTGTAAGTTGTGAATTTAAGTAAAACTTGCAACAAGTAGGATTATGTAAAATATTGAAAATTCCTATATTTTCAACAATATATATAAATATGTTGTCAAAATAACTTTATTTTTAATAAAGCAAATGTTGCAACAAGTATGTAAATTAAAGTAAAACTTGCAACATCTATGTTAATTTAAGCAATTGTTGCAAAATTTCTATTTACAAAGAAAGCGACAAAATCAACATTAGTAAGTAAAAATAAAATGTTTCTATGTTTTAAAAACAGATTTTTTTAATAAAACTACACATATTGCAAGTTTTACTTAAATCATTTTGTCAACATTACTTTAATCGACACATAAGTATTGGTATTACAAGAGCGTAGCCCCTTCCGAAAATCGTAAGATAATGTCACAAAATTAACATTTTGCGACAAACATAAATTCGGTTTTTATAATTTTCTTTCATCCCCTACTGTCGGACATGATTATTGTCGTCAATAATTTCTTAAAGCTCATTTATTATTGTTTTTATGTAACCTGTAAAAAAATGTAATCATAAATGCCAAAAACAATCATACACCAATTATTATTCCATTATATTCTTTAGATTTTTCCAAAAAAATCTTTCATTATTTTCCCCCCTTACTTATACTATTTATAGTTTTTTTTATGTCATTAATACTTTTTTAATATTTACATTCTAACATTCAATCAAATAAACCTAAAAAAACATTAACATGTATTTATTATCCAATTATTTAATCTCTATAAACATTATCTGGTTTTATTAGTTGTCTATAGTCACCAATGCCCTATATTTATATCCTCATGCCACTAAAATAGATTGTAATTAAATAAACACTATATCTTAACTATTTCATCGAAGTGCAAAATAAAATGCTTTAAACCGCATTTTGTGACCTTGTTTTTTTGTTTATAAAATTTTGTTATTAAAATTCTCTTATTCGAATAGGATAGATAAGAAATATTACGAAGGTATCATATTGATAATTAAAAAGGAGCTTATAATGTTTGTTAGATATGAGTTATATTGTGAAAATGAAAAGCAAGATGTTGGATTGTTAATGGGAGTTAATGAGTTAGATTTAGATGATGAACAAAAGGAAATTCTATTAAACGATTTTAATGAAAATCTTATAGTTCCTGAATTTTATATGCATTCACGACCAAGAAAAAATGTATTAGCATTTTTTACTAATGAGGGGCTTTCATTTTTTGAAGAATCTATTAATAAGATTATTGAAAAATTTGATAATCATGGATTATTTCAAATAGCAAAAATAACAATTTCTGAACATAATCAAAAGATTATATATCAAGATAATTTTCAAGTACTTATTGAAAATGCAAAAGATATAAATATTACAATATAAATAAAAAACACATCTTTATTAAGATGTGTTTTTTGTATTATCTACATTCAATATTAAAGGATACCTTTATTTGTAAAAATGTTCGTGTAACCCACCAGCTATATCACATTCAGGATTATCTGTTGGTGTTAAAATAAATGATGGCAAGCCCCCTGCACAACCGTCAATTGCAGTAAGTATTGAAAACGCTACACCATTTAACCTTTCTTTTTGGTCTAAATTATCAATATTGTTCCAATAATTGACCATATTTTTTACATGGTCTAAAAAATCTTCTCTTAGTTCTTTTATGTTTTTTTGTTTTACTTCTTCCAAGGTTGCCTGATTTGACTTATAACTAAGAATACTATCCCGAACTGTTTGAGCAAATTCTTTAAAATCTTCATCAGTTATAGTTATTTTTACTATTTCTTCTGTAGTTATTGAGTTTATATCAGCTTTCCCTGTAATTCTCCATGGATAAATTCTTCCAGGTGCTATTGCAAATTGAGCTTCTGAATATATTTCTTTATAAATTTCTTTACCGCTTATTTCTTTTTCTTGTTTAGCTAAATCTGCCATTTTGCCACTTAAAATATCTTCAGATAATTCTAAAAACTTATCCATATCTATATAGACATTGATATTTTTTTTAATATTAGTTCCTGTTTGTGATTTTTTATATTCTATAAAATTGATTCGCACCTTTTCAATATTGAAAGCCGAATTCAACACTTCCATAAATACATTTTTCCCATGAATTAAAATAATTTGATTAGGATTCTTACAAATCATATTATATCTCCTTTTATATATACTTTTGTTCTATATCTCTATTTAATATTCAGACTTCAATACTGTTTATAATTAAACAGTATTGAAGTCTCTATCGTTATAACAAGTATCAACACCTTTTAGCTAATAAGTATATTTTACCATTAGATTCTTAAAAAATCAAATACATCCATATGAAGCTTCCACTGATTTACGCAGTTTTATTTCTAAATCATATGGCAAATTAACATTTTTCGGACTTGGAACTGTTCCATTATCCTTTATTAACTTTGCTGTTTTGAAATCTTCCGAAATTTGATATACTGACGAATGATGACTGGTATTTCTAATCCCTTCTTTAGAATTTGTTACATATGGCAAACCATTGCTTGGTGAAACTGCATCAAATTTACGATTATCTGCAAAACCAATCTTATATAAACCACCATTAAAATAATATTTCATAACACTCTTCCCTTCAATATTTGATTTTAAAAATCACCTTAATTAATTTTTATATGTAATTATACTCTTTTAAAATCTAAAAAATTACGGGATTATTTTAGATTGATTATTTCTTTTACGTTGCATATAATTATTAATAATACAAAATATCAGGTATTTTATAAATTAAAAAATAAACTTAATCAGGTGCAAATTTTACAAAGGAGGACAACTAATGATATTTTATCATGGTACAAACAGTATAGCTCTTAACCAAATATTGAAAGATGGATATATAAGACCTCTTTCTAAAACCAATCAACAAAACAAATGTTGTATTACTACTACCATGCAAGATGATGCAGTTTACTTAACATCGGAAAAAATGATTGCAGGATTTTATACGCCTAAAGGAAAAGTGAAAGTTGACAATACAGATGTTTATTCCTGTATATTGGAAATTGATTTACCATTTGAAAAATGTAATTTTAGACCTGATGAAGATTATATGAATGATATAATTAGCTATAATAACTATGATATTTATGATAAGTATATAAAGAGACATGAATATGCTAATTATGTAGAACCATATATAAGCTTATTTAAAAATATAACTAAAAAAGACATTGACTTTAGATATTTGTTTTCAAAAAATAAGCATTTGGGTTTAAAAATGTTATCCGAATCAGATTCATCACTATCTTTGGAACTCGGTAGTGTAGCATACATAGGTGAAATAGATGTATGTAATATTAAATCAGTTACAATATCAGACATATTTGAAGCAACAATCTATAAGATAACTCAGGAAGAAATAAGTAATGCTATTAAAAAAGTTGATTTTATAGTTGATGATTTTATTGATGATATTCGTATTAATTAATAGTAAAAAAGCACTTATTATATTAGTGCTTTTTTATTGTGTTTTAATATAATGTGTCGATTTATTTCTAATATTTCATCATGTTAGCAAATGTGTCGAAATTATATTTTTAGTTCAATATGTTGCATCAATTTTTTGGAGTTAGTATAAATAGATGAACATTAAAATATCTTTCGTTTAAAAGCATTTAGAAGGCTCGATTTTCCAATAATCCATGAAGTTTCCTACTCACAACCCGTACCAAGGATTTTCCTGGTTAAAACCCGAACTAATAAACATTATTTACCAAACTTCTTAAAGTTTTAAAAAATTGATTTTAAAAAACAGCATTGTAACAATGCTGTTTAGTATTTAAAATGTCTACTTTACAATTTTGATATTTTAGCAACTTAGAATTTCAAATATAGAGATACGTGAAACTCTATTGCAGTATTCGGTTATACAATCATTTTCGGTATAGTTATCATTATTATTAAGCTTATCACACAATGTTTCTAATATTGACTTATTATTATCAGATATTACTATATGTTTATCTTCTTGTCTAACTAAATGCCACTTATAAGATTTTCTTAAACAATATTTGTTATTTACTGTTTTCCTTTTTATATCATTCATTTTCTTTTTCCTTTACTATAAAACTTTTCTTCAAGTTTAAAACAATCTGCACCCTTCTTTAAAAATTACGCCTATCCTCTTTTAATTCTTTGTATGCAGAATCAAGACGATTCTCTTTGCAATATTTAGAGTAATTATTTATGACTTCTTCCAACATATTATCAAAACGGGCTTCGATTTTATCAAAGTCTTCTTCTGTAGTTATATCCAATATATATACTGCTACAGTATTTCCGTTTAAAATTTTATTACCGTTTCTATCCTCAACATGTATACTAAAATAACCTTTATCATATTGAATCTTTTCTAAATTTCGATACCAATATAATAACTTGATAATAGGCACAAACGTATCTTTATTATTAAATGCAAGCGTTCCTCTACCTTGTGAGACATCAATGAAAAACCCAAGTTCTTCAAGTTTTTTATCAAACTTATCCCATAATTTAAAGCCTAAATCTTCATACTTATCAATTTTCTTTTTCATAAATGCTCCTCATAATTTTTATTAATATTACTTCCTCTTTTAAGAGTTAGTTAATATTCCTTTTTTGTTTTTTATATTATAGCAACAAGACCTTATTAATATTACAACATCATTTTTCCCAAAAAGCAACTTTTATATAATGAATGAATTAAAGGAGACTAAAGAAGTATAGTACATGTTAATTGTTAGGAAACAGATTAATTATGATAATATATTAAGTAAAAGAAAAGGAAGGTAAAAAAGAATGATAACAGTAAAAATAATAGATAAAACAAATTTAAACAATCCAAGATGTGAAATAATAAGTTCTTCAGGTGTGGATTTGCAAGCAAATGTTGAGATGCCAGTAACATTGAAACCGAGAGGAAGAGCATTGATTTCAACAGGATTATTCATGGAAATACCAGTTGGTTATGAAGGAATGGTTATAGCAAGAAGTGGTCTTGCTATTAAAGTTCATGCAATAGACACTATAAACCCTGATTACAGAGCTGAAATTAAAGTAATGGTTATAAATATTGGAGACAAAGATTTTACTATTAATAATGGTGATATTATTGCCCAGATGAAATTTTTACAATTACTAATGGAAATGAAATCGCCAAAAAGGTACTTTTTTTAAAGCAGTTAGGGTTTTAGAAAAAACTGAACGTGGCGAAGGTATATTTGGACATATTTGAGTGTAAGAAAAACAGCTAATATTCCTTAGTTGTTTTTTATTATAGCTATCTCATATTAACATTCATTTTTCTGAAGAAAATATCTATAATATGATAGATAATATATAAAAAAGGAGACTAAAGAAGTATAGTTCATATTGGTTATTGGAAACACGTATTAAATATGATAATATATTCTAAGTCAAAAGAAAAGGAAGGTAAAGAAGTATGATAAATGTAAAAATAATAAATAAAACAAATTTTAAAAACCCAGGATATGAAACAGTAGGTTCTGCAGGTGTAGATTTACAGGCAAATATTGACACACCAATTGTTTTAAAACCTCTTGAAAGAGCCTTAGTTCCAACTGGATTATTTATGGAAATCCCCGTTGGTTATGAAGGTCAGGTTAGAGCAAGAAGTGGTCTTGCTATTAAACATGGGATTAGCTTAGTTAATGGAATTGGCACAATCGACTCAGATTACAGAGGTGAAATTAAAGTAATTTTGATTAATCTTGGAAGTGAAGATTTTACTATTAAAAATGGAGAAAGAATTGCACAAATGGTATTTATGCAATATGAGAGAGCAACTTTTGAAACAGTTCAACTTTTACAAGAAACTGAACGTGGCGAAGGTGGTTTCGGGCATACTGGAGTTTAAGAAATAATAAAAGAGCTAATTATTAGCTCTTTTTATATGTAAAATATTAATTTAGCTGACCATTTTTATAATATTCAACTATGTTTTCAATGTCCGACAACTCACACATTGGAGTATTATCAATACACTTCATTAGCATATTTTTAAATTCACTATCCGTAAGAGTAGTTCCTACTTCGTTTAACAAATTCGCAATATTCTTTTTTACATCGTCTGCATTTATTGGTCTAATCATTTTAGCTACCTCTCTAAATATTGATTCAATACTACAGCTAATCTAATATTTTTTTCTATAAAACCAGCGATTATTAAATCATATATAATCATTTTTAAAATTCACGTCTATCTTGTAGTAATTTTTTATTAATAGAGTCAAGTTTATTATTTTCATTATATTTTAAATAATTTTTCAGTGCCTCTTCTAACATTTTATCAAATCGTGCTTCAATTTTATCAAGTTCTTTTTCATTGATAATATTTAATTTATATATGGCGATAATTCTTCCATTTAATAGCTTATTACCATTTCTATCAAAAATATTTATGCTAAAATATTTTTTATTATCCTTTAATTTTTCCATATCCCAATACCAATAATTTAATACAAAAATCGGTTTATATGTATCATGCTCGCTAAATGCAGTTGTTTTTCTTCCATGGTAGTCATCATTATTTAATAGTATACTAAATCCATGCTCTTCCAGTTTATTATCATGCTTTTCCCAAAGTTTTAATCCTAAATCTTCATATCTATCAAAATTTCTATTTTTTATAACTAATATCCCCCTTCTGTTTTTAAATTTATAATAGTACAGAACCTACCAATGCGTATAAAAAGGAAAATATATATATGCCTAAAGCTAAAAATACTAATATTTCATTTATTATTCCTTTTTCTCTATATCTTACTTCTCTTCTCATATTTATGCCTCTCACCTTATGAATTATATAATTATTATACACCCAATATAGACAATAGTCAATAAATTATTTACAAGTATTATAGTACGCTTTTTATAATCTTATTAAGTTGTTTATATTGAAATTCAAGCTGTGCAAAAATGGTTAAAAGTATAAATAGTCAATATAAAAATAACTTTCGTTAAAGTTCATTTTATAGGCTCACCATTTTAAATAAAAAACAAACAATCGTCTTTTTTATGATAATGTTCCGATTGTTTGTTTAAGAAGTTATTAATCATTAAAATATCTTATAGCTTTTACCTGATAGTGCTGATATGGTTTAACCACTATTTTGAAATGTAATTCATTGTCAAATTGGTCGTCAAGTTCCAATTCGTCTATCGGCACTAATAATTCCACTATACTTGTTCCGTAACCTGATATTTGTCCTTTTGGAGAGGTACTAAAGAATAATCCATTCTCTTTCCCATACATTTTATTTGTAGCAATAATTTTTTCTGCATTTCCCTCAGAAGTAGCATGATATAAGGTTAATGTATTATCTTCGTTTACTTTCAAACCGTATTGAAGTGATAATTCTTCTAAATCCTCTTTAAGCATAGATTTCTCCTTATATATTTTGATTAAATATTGTCTTTTCTTATTATATCAGATATTAGTATTATTAGTTATACTAATCTTCCTTTACATTCTTTAGACAAATCTAATCCCTTCATTACTCCATTTTTGTTATACAAACATATCTTCATTATAACCACCTTTTGTAGTCATTTCTTTTAATAAAACATTTGTTTCTTTTTTACTGTAAAAAACCTTGATTTTTGAAGAAAACACTGTATCTTCATAATATACTTTTTTACATTTTGGACAGTAATAACCATTATAGAAGTGACCATGTTTCCCAACATAACTACTGCCCCCTGTACCTAAAATTCTCCAATGTTTTATATGTGAACATACATTTTGATTTGCTTTCTCAAATTCATTAGCCATATTTCCTCTCCTCTTTCCCTTTGATTCTTATTTATTAGACGAAAAAACATTACAAAACTTATCGAACAATTCAAAATCAAAATGTGAGGGTTTAAATTCAACATTTTTTTCTTTTAAGACGGAAATAAGCATATTTTGACCATCTTCATCATTCATTAGTTCCTTTGCAAGCGTGTCTTTGTCAGTTAAATACCACCCTTCTTTACTTTTAGGTGTACCTTGTCTATAAACTGGCACTTCCCCATTCTCTTCCTTTAATATATCGTGCTCAATACATAAATTAATTAGTTCTATAGCGTTTATGTAAATCATGATACCCTCCTATTATGTTATTTAAAACTCCTGGTTTGTCTTAATCATATATTATAGATTTAATAACATTAATAATTACAGAATATGTATTATTGAAAGGAGATTCGTTAAGTAATATAGTAAATCAAAAAAGAAAAATATACAAAAGTGAATTCTTGTGAAAAATACAAGAATTCACTTTTAAATTTTTACAAAGTTACTTTTTTAAATAGTGTTCGTAAACCCATTATTTATAATTTGCTATAAAATCTTTTAATTCATCCATTTTTATTTCTTGTATAATAGGTTTTCTTTCTGTTTTATTTATCGCATAATCGTTAGTAAATTCTTTTTTATCTCCATTTGCGAATACCCAAATTTCATTAGTTCTAATTTGCAACAATCCATCTTCAGAGATTAAATTTTCAGCACTTTTAATTTCTATGTTTTTAATTATACTTTTCCCATCAGATGTAATTAGCTTATCACCATTTGTTTTGTAAAATTCGTAAGCAACTGAATCTGCCATAAACCACCTCAATAAATATTCTGATATTTCTTGATTAGGAATGTTTTCTATATTGTATAATCCTTCCATATAACTAACTATGATATTTGCGGTCACATCTGTAACATTATTTGGGTTATTACTTTCTTCCTTATTTTCCTCTATAATTTCTTCTACATAATGCTCTTCTTCTAATTTTCTACTTTCTACCCTCTCCTTTGCTATTGCCACTGTTTCAATTGTTATAGCTAAAATGTCATATTTAATTATTCCTACTAATGCTAATATTGTTAATCCCATTATTGCAATTTTTTTCATCAATATCCTCCTTATTATGTCTGGAAATCTTTATGTATATATACATTATACAATTTATATTGACAATAGTCAATGTTAAATTAAGAAAATTATAGTTAATACATATAAAAAAGAGTATATATAAAACTGATAACCATACTCTCTTTGTTTATATTTATTATTAGTTATTTCCTTATTCATTTGTCATTATGACTATCATTGCATGTCTTGAATAATCTCCAGGTTCTATTTCGCCAGTCAAGTGCTAATCTCCAAAAGGAAAATAATCTACATAAGTAATACTATCAGCAAAATGACCTAAGTAAAAAAAACACAGCAGAATCAAAATTTATTTCGTCTTTTAAAAATTCCAACTTTTCCTCAGTATGTATCTGTATTTCTTCTGATGTTGCATCTCCATGAGCAATGCAGTAATGTAAATACTCTTTTTCAACCCCTATACTTCTATCTAATTTTAAAACATATTTATAATCAAAAACTCCTAATTGGACTAATGAAAACAAAGTAATTATAAGGAATATAATCAATACAGCTATAAATCTAATTAAACAACTTATTTTAAAGTGTTTTAAATCTTTTTCTTGACTTAAATTTATGTCATTAATCTCATTATTCATAAAGCTCCCCCTTAATTATGTTTTTATATTATATTGCTATTAATTTAAAAGTAATAGTTTATTGTAATTTACATTAGGTAATGTTATAAAAAGTAAGCTAAAAATCTATGATTAAGAGAACAAAATTTTAAAGGATAAGTATTTACTTAATATTAACAAGTAAACTTTTTAATGTCAGTACATTAAACTTATAATAACGGAGGAATTAATATGTGTACAAAAGAATTAAAATCTTTGGCAAAGGAAATTTCAAAGGCAGGTAAAATAATAGCAAAGGATGATATATCGAAAGATTATACTGTTTGGCATAATCAATCAGGCTCACTTATAGTAAGAAGTGATAGTGGTTATGAAGCAATTTATATTGGAAATCTTGTTGGAAATAACTCTGATGGATTCATGTGTTTATACACAAACAACACTTCTAAACGAAATAGTTATCCAGGTGTAAGAGAAATTGCAGAGTTACTTTTAAAGGTTATTAATAAAGAAACATTAGATACTGGTGAAGGTAAAGCATCTTATTTTGATTGGAAAGAATACGGTGGAATGGAAAAACAGTTAAATTACTTTTCAGAACTTGTAAAAGAGATAGCTGGTATTAAATAAACCTGATTTTAGAAAAAAGCAACTAAGGTTGCTTTTTTTATTTGCCATACAGATAGCACTTATATAGGCATTGTTCTTGGAACTTTTTGTGTTATATTACGTCTAATATATAGAAAGGAGTGTGTTAATATTGAGAAAAATAACAATGTTATTATTAACAGTAGCTTCTATTTTCATCTTAATTACTGGATGTGTAAACAATCTCGAAAAAAGCAATGTAGAAATATCTAATGAAATTGTTCCTATAATAATGAAAATTGAGGAAGATAGTATGTCTGAAACAAAAGCAAAGCTTATAATTGAGAATATTGAAGAAGTTGTAGTAGAGTTTGGAGCAAAATACAGTATAGAGAAGAAAATAGATAATAACTGGTATAAATTACCGTATAAAGATAATCAAGATGAAGATTCTATTGCTTGGATAGAAATTCTATATTCATTGAATAGTGAAAACAAAAAGTTTGAAAGTGAACTGGATTGGTCACATCTTTATGGCAAGCTTGAACCAGGAAACTATAGGATTATAAAGTCTTTCACTATAGGTGAAGATTATGAAAATAAATATGTTTTATCTGCAGAGTTTATAATTGAATAATAAGATATGTAAATACTTACTTGAAATTAAAAAAACACATAATTGAATTTATGTGTTTTTTGTTTTTAACATAGAGTATTTTAATACCCAAATGGGTCAATGCCTCTTCTTACACAATCTCTAATTGCCTGTCTATTTTTAGTATTATCAAATCTGTTCTTAAAATAGAATAATATACGGTCATCTTCCATTGGCACTTCAATAAATATTCTTATAAGTTCTGGCGAATAATCATCATAACCTGTAAGAAATTCTATTAACTCTTCATATGTACCATAGCAATCATGAAATCTGCCATATCCTATTGGTTTAGTACCTACTAAATCAATATTTTTTAAAGGTTCGCTGTCAAATTCTTTAACTTCTAATACAGTTATTGTACTATTTTCAATCTCTGAAACATCTAACATTTCATTAAAAAATTCTTCCATTCTTATATACATTTCTAATAAAACTTCTTTAGCAGTTTCTTCATTTTCTGCAACTATGACAACTGTATCTTCTTTTGTGTACCCATTAGGAGTTTGAAATATTGCCTTAATTTGATATGGTGTATATTTTACTTCCTCTGAAATTGTATTACCTGCTTGATTTTGTGTTTTTTCCAAGTTCATAATAATCTCCTATGTAAATTATTTGTCTTAAAGACACCTTTTAAATTTGTTTTTACATTATATGTTTAAAACAGCTTAGGTATAAATTTAAGGCAATTATTTAATTTGATAAGACTATCTTACTTTCCAGATTTTGTTCTATTGCAATTTTTGCAAAGCATTTGACAGTTCTCAGCAGTTGTTTTACCACCTTCATGCCAAGGTTTACAATGGTCTCCTTCCATTTCATTTATTTCAAAGTGTTTTTCACATTTTATACATATGCCATTTTGTCTTTCATAAGCTTCTCGTATCATTTTATCGCTAAAAAGTCTTATATTTAAATGTTTTTTGTCTATCTATAACATATTCATAAATGCCTTTTTGTTTGACACATCTTCATCTTGCATTAAATTTACTATTTCTTTTTCAATATCATTTTGATTAAAGTCTTTGTCTTTATAAGTATTGTAATATTTACCCCAATCAATACCTTTCATTTCTTTTCTTCGATTGGTAAAAATTAGTTCAATCCAATTGATTACTTTTTTAAAATAATTCCATAATTCTGTTGCATCTTTATCACTTTGATTGTCAGCCATATATTCTTCTATTTCTATACCATCTTTATATGCAATCCATTTGATAGCAGTCTCTAAATAATCTTGTCTAATGGGAGAGCCATTCATATAATCTTTGGCAATGGCATATGCAGGACAACTATTTTTATTGAAATACTTTTTAGCATCAGTAAGCCATTCACCAGTATATACAGCATTTCTTAACTCCTGGTTAGTTAGTTTTTCTCCAGCAATATTAATGATTTTAAACCATTCTAACTTCTCTTTATCAGTTCCCTCACAAACATAAATCATTAATACATAATTTTTAATCTGTTCTTGTTCATCTTGGGTTAGGTTATGAAAATATTGATAATTGATAGAGAATTTTCATTTTAAATTCATCCTTTTCTTTTAATTAAAATTCTCGCATACATTCTTTTACCATTAATATAAGGTCTACCCTTTGTTAAATCAATGTCAACCCCTGTTTGTCCTATAATTTCAAATTGTTTAGGGTTATACTTGTCCATAAATGTAATAGGAACTCCTATGACGCTATTATAATCACAAGGTATAGCAGATACCTTATTTACATTGATTGCGTCATAGTTGTCATATTTAGGGTAATCATGTTCGTTATATGTCTTGTATAAAATCAGTTTCTCATGTCTTTTTGTTGTATCTAAATTTGTAAACCAACAAGCATTGACATCTTTAAATGTATTATCAGGCATTTTAAACTTCATACTCCGAGGACTGTATCCCAACCATATTTTGTTTTCTTTTATTAATGAAAATACTTCTTTATATGTTATTGAATTATTATTGCCTATTATTAAAAACTTTTTATCATATTCAATTAATTGACCAATATATTCTCTAAACAATGAAAATGGTGGATTTGTAATAATAATATCTGATTGCTTTAATATTTCCACGCTTTCAGGACTTCTAAAATCTCCGTTTTGTTTTAAATCTGTTTTAATTGTATCTTTGCCATCAAACTCTAATTTATAAGAGGGTTTTACTTTTTCATAATGAGTTGCAATAAGTGTTTTTAACCCCAAATGTTCAAAGTTTAATTTGAAATAGTTCCAAAAGTTACTATATTCGGGGTCATCACAATTACAGAACACATTCTTGTCTTTTAACTGTTCTTTATAATGCTTTAGTTCTTTTTCTATATCAGATAATTGCGTATAGAATTCATCGTTTTTTTCTTTTTTTGCATTTTTTAAATTATTATTTTTCATAATTCATACATCTCCTTTTCTTTATTTTCAATTTTTCATTATTTTCATCACTCCTAAAATTTGTTATCTAAAATACTTCTGATGAAGTTATGCGTTTTTACAAAAAAAATAAAAATAGGAACTAATAATTCACAAAACAAAATATTTGTCCTGTTTTACTTATCAATTCCTACCTATTAGCCTATCAGCTTATTTCTTTGCCTTGTTTATTGTTCAATATCCATAGTCAACTTTAAAAATTTATTTGCTTTATCCGTTAAAGCATATTTCCCTCTCTTGTACTTATACATAACTATAAACTCCATTTTTATTAATTCATAAAGTAATTTATTTATTTTTAATTTTGAGCAATGTGCCAAATCTGCTATTTCTTGTTGGGATAATGGAATATATTTTTCTTCTTTAATTAATACTTGGTTACCACTGAGTATCTTAAGCACATGATAACTGTCATTAAAAAAATATTCTAAATTCAATATACTTACATCCTTGCATTATTTTGTAAGTATTATAGTGTTTTATGTTGAAATTTATAACATAATTATGGTAATGAAATAGATATGTTTAAGGTATTTAAATTAGACTAATAATAGTAAAATTAATGAGCAAAAAAAGGCATGAGCTGTAATTAGCTCATGCCTAAGTATTTGTTGTAAATATTAATTATTACATTTTATATAAGTACCAGATACTATCTTCAAGCACATATTTGAGTTCAAATATGTCTCTTCCGTTATGCATACAGACAAAATATATATTTGTTTTACCAAATGCCTTTTCCTCATATTTTTTCATTATCTTTTGCACTCTTATAGGGGTATCTTCAAAATCAAATTTTGCAGGTTCGAAACTCCCGTCTTTATTAAATATTGCCAAAACTTTAATAGGCTTATTTATTATTTTCAATGTTTTACTCCTTATTTAATTCTTTATTACATGTGAATCTTGGACACCTTCATAATATGCTTTTTTTAAAGCTTCCTTTAATCTCCATACTGATATTTCATGAAAGTCTAATCTATCAGAATTTCTTGTTTCTAATGTTGGGATATTTAATATTTCCTGTGCTATTTTCTCTATTTGCTTTTCAGCATTTCTATCCATATTGCCTCCTTATTTTTACTTACTAAAATTTTTATTATATAGATTTATATATGTATGGTTCACAACTTTATATTGCAACTTCTAAGCTTAAAAATAAGTGGTGAGAGTGTTCGCATATAATACTTTTTTTAACGTAAATAACCTCCTTATTATATAACCTTTTTCTGTATTCTGCAATAATAAAGCATTAACATAAAAGGAATCGACTATATTTAAAAATATAGTCGATTCCTACTGTCATTTAATTTTTTTAATTTAACAAGCAATTTTGTCAATGTGATTATTTTTACATAAATTCTTTACACATTTAAAAAATACTTTTTCAAGTTCATCTAAATCTTTTGGACATTTTTCAAATAGAACTTCATCCATAAATAGAACATGAGTTTCCCCTTGTAATATCCCTCTTTTTATTACTTTTCCAATTTTAACTCTAAACCAATTATTGTATATGGCTTCATTTTCATATAATGTACCTTCGTTAATCAATTTTCTAATCTCAGATTCGTTTTTATTTCTAAGTAATTGTGTTTTTCCATTTTCTTCAACACTAATTAAAACATCTCCGTCAGTTTCTAACTCAAAATAATAATCATCAGTTTCTAAGCTTACAAAAGTATCTTTGTTCGTTGGAAAATATAAACTTTCCCAACCCTTTTCAATAGCGGTTTTAGCTTCAGGATAAATTTTGAAAACTACATTGCCCCATTCTTTTAAATTTGTTTCCAAGTAAAGTAATAAATTTTCCATATAGAAATCTCCTTATATATAATAATCTTTTGATTACCATTTTTTTAATTTTTATATTATAGATTAATAGTAATAAAAAATTACATAGAATAACTCAGATTTCTGCTAATAATGCTTATCAATTTAATTAATAGCAGTCCTGAAATTACAAAAATATTTATTTTAAAGAATTGGATTGTATATAATATCTAAATAACTATAATAGGGATTCTTTTTGGAATAAAAATAAAAGGAGAAATATTTAATGAGAAAGGGATTTTTCAATCTTAAAAATAATGAAGGTTACAATTTTCTTGAAACTTTAAATGTTAATAATGAGATTATAGACGCATTTTATATGCTTCATGGTATTTGTCATGAATTTGCTTTAGCGATAAATGAAGTATATGGATATAATATAGTTTTTTGGGTAAATTATGATGAAGAAATAGAAACCAATGTATTGATTCATGCCTTTAATGTGTTTAAATATAAAGACAAACAATATTTTGTAGATATTAGAGGGGTAACAGATAATCTTGAAGATATTATTAATGAATTTGATTATTTTGAAGAAATAAGCGAACCAGTCGAATACAATAATAAAAATGCAAAAAAAGTTCTTAAAAAGCTTGGATTAAATATAGATGTAAACAAGGATATTTACGAAGTAATAAAGTATTATAAATCTTATTATCAATTGAATAATTAAAATATAAAAACAGCAATTAATGCTGTTTTTTTATGTTAAAAAACTATAAGTGGTTATCAAATTACATTTAAAATGAATATATTCTTGTTGTAAAAATTTTAAATAACTTTCTTAATTCTATTATCCCAATAATGGTTTGTCATATTATTACTTCTTATAATAGATAATCTTTCCTGCACTTTATGGTATAAACTCTTATCAACATTAAATAATTTTTCATTTAAATGTCTATAAGCTGTTCTATCTGAGATTCCGTATTTTAAACTAATTTCTTTAACACTTAAACCAGATAAGACTTCTCCTGCATAATTTAGAGTTTGTTTAATTTGTTTATTACTCATAAATATTAAATCTTTCCTTTCATCATATCAAATAATTGTCAATAATTAATTGAACAACATGCAAATCTTCAACATTTGAAATTATAACAAACTACATATCATATGTAAATAAAAGAATTTTACAAAATTGTTTTTAAAATACATATAAAAAAGGGACTCTAAAAGTCCCCTCGCCTGTTTAATATATATAAAATGCCTTATGGCATATAAAATAATTTAATATTACCTTTTAAAAATAATTAATTCTAAGTAAAAATTTACTAATCTATATTAAATGCTTATCAGCATGTAAAATGGGAATTAATACTGCCTATTTAAAATAATTTAAATCCTTTTAAAATCATATCTATATGAAATGCTATTAAATTAGCATATTGTATGGAAATAATTTAACCTATATAACTAAAATTTCTTCAAAATATCTATTTAAAATGCTTTTCTTAAGCATGGAAAATGGGAAAAATATCTTTAACTTTTAGTTTTTGCAATATTTGCAATCCTGATTTAATAATCTTTATTTATTATATTCTAAAATTTTTAAAATATAAATCGACTAATCAATTTTTAGCAAAATTTTACCTTTTTCTTGTTTAATTAAATATGAATCTCTTTCCAGGTTCATTATTTAATAAAAATTTAAAATTAATAAACCTTCCATCATTTAAATTCTAATATTTTAACCGTATTTAGTTCGCCTTTGTAATTTATTTTGCCTTCATCGCTTCTTTTAAACACTCCGAAAATGATTTAGTATTAACTTTTTTCTCATTTTCCTTTTTTACTGTAACTACTTTATTGTGTTCTGGTAATTGATAATGTATATAGTGAATAGGATTTACAATTCTAATGCCCATGTTTATAACCTTCCTTTCAAGATAATATGAATATTTCCTTTTGTTTAGTTTTTATATTTTATTAAGGTTAGTCATGTTTTATAATTTATAAATCCTATAATGGATACTTATTGACTATGAACTATTTATTTTTTACGATATTTCTTAATTCAGATTCTAATAGGTTCTTATATGCATAGATATAGTTTGTTGGTGAGCCATAGTATAAAGCTATTAAACTATCAAGCAATTCAAACCAATTATTATATGTTCCGAAATTAGGTATCCAAAAATGTCTTTCATTATTAACTTCAGGTATATTTCCAGTAACTAAATACTCTTTGTATTCTTCTAAAATATGCCTTGTTTTATCTGAACAACAACAGCCCCCTTCTCTTAGCGAAATGAGCTTTTCAATGTTGTTAGAAAGATAACTATATTTTAAATATATGAACTTTAGTTTATACTCATTGTTTCCAGCGTCTATATTCTTACATAAATTTGCTACTACCATTTCCAAAATCTGTTCTATCTGATAAGAAACCATTACATTGAAGGTGTCTAATTCTTCAATGTCATATCCACTGTTAATTAATTTATTTATCATTTCTCCATAGTTTTTATTTACTTTTCTATTTTCTGATTCTAATAAAGATTGAAACATACCTTTAAGTGCTTCTTCTATATTCTCTTTCCCATGCATACAAATTCTCCTTCATTTATAATTTTAAATAATGTCTTCATTATCAACTGAAATAACTATTTTGTTATCATTTACATTTTCTGCTTTTGTAGTAACTTTCGTTTTCTTTTGAATATCTTCTATTACACATTTCTTAAACAAACATGATAATGTCCAAAAAATCATTAAAGATATCACTAAATGGTAATTTATAAATTTGTATTGTGCTATAAATCCATTTTCTAATATTAATAAAAACGCACAACTCGAATATATTGAAAATCCTTTATGGAGTTCATTGGTTTCTCTATTGGCGAAACACAATAAGCTTGAAAACAGCATACCGTAATATCCAAAGCTGTAAATCATATTTGATAGAGGTAAAAATAAAAAGTGTCTAAGTATTAGTTGCTGAATAGCTACAGCTCCAACACTTGCAAAAAATATTTTCGTAGATAATTTCATTAATCCAGAGGTTATCTCTAAATTTAAGAACAATGATTTTAATGTCACAGTTGCATTAGCTAAATAATAATTAATGTTATCGTTATACACAAATCTTATCGTTAAAGGTATGATTATGCTTATTATTGCAAGGATAATACCACCTATTGCATTTCCTATATCTCCATTAAAAGTAAACAATATTGATTGTAAAATCATTACAATAGATAGTAAGATATAACCCACATGTTCTATTTCTATTTTTTCGGGAAGTTCTAATTTTTGCTTTTGTATCTTCTTTTGTTTAGGTTTTTTGTTCTTTTCTTTATAATCTCCAAATTTTGAACTTGTTCCATACATTTGAACCATTGTTTTGTCAGCTTCTGATGTAGGTTTCTCTGAAAAATTACTAAAATTGTTCATTATTTTCAACTCCTCCTTTTATACTTTACAGTCAATTGTATCATTAATATTGTATATAGTCAACATCATAAAGAAAAAATGCACACCAGAATTGACTGATATGCATTTTTTCTTTGAAAATTAAGTTAACGAATAATCTTAATTAAGTTTAATGGTAAGTCTGCTGAATATTATATTCAAACTCTTTTATTGTTAAGTAAAATATTACTGGTAGAAAGATTAATTTGGTCTAAGAGAGAAGTTTCATTAAGTTATAATACCATTATAGGATTATCCATTTATGGTTTTTATAATACAAAGATATTAGTTATAAAATGTTCTGTATCTTTTATTAATTTTTCATTATCACTATTGTTTTTTTTAACTTCATCTAATAATTCTTTTATAAAATATTCACATACATGTAGCTTATTTTCATATATTTCATTTACACATTCTGCTTTAAATAGCATAGTTGCTACTTTCTCACCGTACATTAACTTGTATGATTTAAGCTTTGTAATTCTAATTCTATCATTTTCTACAGAAGACAAAGAAATTCCCATAGGTCTTTGTCTTCTGTTAATATATTTTTGATTAGTAAATCTTTTTAAGTCTTCTAATTTCATAAAGATGTTCTCCTTTTAAATTAATAACTTATTGCGTCAACAGTATTAATTATATCTTCGTAATTCTCTGGTTGAGTAACTATAACAGTTCCTTTTTCACCATTCTGATTTATAACATTTACTACATCTTCACTATCTACTGTAGTTTTTGGAGTATTTTGTGAATTTGGTAGTTCACTTAAATTAGTTTTATTAAAACTAAACATAATAATTAAAAAAGAAATTATTAATATGATAACTGCACCCGTTTTTACAATATTTATTTTTGATTTATTCATTATAAAAATACTCCCCCTTATCTTTTATCTTCTAATATTATATAATCTAATTCTTTTTCATAAATTTTCGCTGTATTTGAAATTCTTGGGAAACAAATGTCAGTACATATATTGTTTTCATCATTAGTTATTAATACGAATATTCTATTGCCCCCGTCTTCATGATTAAGTTCCATGACTGCACACCCAGTTGTTCCACTTCCAGCATAATAATCTAATATCTTTGAATTTTTGTCTGTAAACATTGAGATTATCTTCTTAACTGTATTGATATTTTTGACTGTATCAAACCCGAACTTCTTTTTCCCTTGATTATCATTTATATAATATTCCATCATATCTGTATCCATTAAAGTTTCATCTGCAGGTTCAACCCAATATTGTACCGAGTTTTTATGCCTTCTTACAAATTCAAGCTCGAATCCTGTTTCTTTTTCATAACTATCTCTATATTTTTCCCAATATTCTTTCAAAGTCATATTCTTCATATATAATTCTTCATACTTTTTATAATTTACTAAAGCTCTTAACCCTTTTTCCTTTGACCATTTCCACTGTCCTTTGTCAATCATTACACCGTCTATTTCATATCTCATAGTAGGTCTATCCGCATTAGATTTAAACGAAGTCCAGTATCCACCTTTTCTTTTATCAGAAGTATCTTTATATGCATTTTTGTAATAAAATTTATTACTCTTTTTATAAACCACTAAAAACTCAAACGCTCTATTTAAGCTACTTACCTTTTTAAATTGATTATTAAGGTTTTTAGTACCTCTTTTAAGAATAAATGTATTAACATAATTTTCTACACCAAACACCTTGTCCATTATATTTTTGAGTGTAGCATATTCTTTATCATCTATATGAATAGCGATTGCTCCATCATCATCAAGCATTTCCTTTAATAATTCTAATCTTTCCTCCATGTTTCTTGCCCATTCGTCTTTCAATAAATTATCATTATATATGAAGTTTTTATTTTGGGTTCTGTATGGAGGGTCTATAATACAGAAATCGAATTTCTTTATTCCTTGTATCAGCTTTAAACCTAATAAATTCTCCCCGTTGATAAGAACATTTGTGTTGTCATTTAATAATTTAATATTGTTCAGCTCCTTTCGTTGACTATTGTCTATGATTAAATTATAAATGGTTGTTTTGAATGCTTCAATGTCTTATCTGTTTAATTAAGTAGTACATTTAAATTCGGTTGCAAATTTTATTTTACATTTACACAATGACTTGGCATTATATATAATAAGAAAGAACAATAATAAACACAGGGGCAAATGTATCCCCTGCGTTTATTATTGTTCTTCTACTTAAAAATACTTTTATTTATTATTCACTTGCTTACATATCATATCTGCCTTTTTTATTACTTCAAGTGCAGACATATTAGTAATTCTTTTAATAAATATATTTTTTGCTCTCTCTACTTTTTCAATTGGGAGTTCTAATTCCTCAGAAAGAGTGCTATTCTCAGTATTAACAATCAATTCAATGAATAACAGTTTTATTTCTCTACCGTAATTTTCAAACTGTTGTAAGCGTCTTTCATAATCTATTTCTCCGTAATAATCACTCATAATCACCTCATAAACTCTTATATTTAAGTTTTTCACAATATTTTACTATAACTTTCATTTAACTAATAGTATGGGTATGTATTAGCTTTTATATTACGGAACATTATATATATTAAAGTTAATATTGTGATGCCCAAAAATATTAAAACATTTGGTGTAAAAATACCCATCATAATATCTGTCACACTACCTTCCCCATTTAAAATATTTACTGGTACAATTAGCAAAAGGTGAAATACAGAAGACATAGCAGGGCTGACAATTATTATATCTATTAATATTCTTAAATTCAAACAATCTGTAATTACTGTAATCATTATAAATATTAGCATAAAAAATATTGCTAATACAATCATCTCAAACATTGTTGTCCCCCTTAATTATTTGTTTTGTAATAGACCTTCAACACATTGATTAATTAATTTTCCATCTGCTTTACCCTTAACCTTTGGCATTAAAGCTTTCATTAATTTCCCTTTTTCATTTATACTTGCGATATTTAATTCTTCTATAGTAGCTTTAATAATACTTGTTATTTCATCTTCTGTAAGTTGTTCAGGTAAATATTCTTTAAGTATTTCAATTTCAAGTTTTGCTTTTTGAAACAAATCAACTCTTCCTTGATTGCTATATAATACAAGACTATCTACTGTTCTTTTTTGCATTTTTAACAACATTTCTTCTATTTTTGAATCTGTAAATTCGCCTTTAACTCTTTTTCCCTCAGTTTCAATTTCTCCTATTACAACCTGTAAAAATTCTTTTTTCTTAGTATCTTTATCTTTCATTGCCTGAAACATATCCTTTTTTAATTTTTCTAATAACATACCTTTGTTCTCCCTTTTTATTTTTTTCTTTAATATTTATCACAATCTACAACAGTTTTAGTTTGTGAGATATTTATTTTAACTAATCTGAATTTGGTAACTTCAGCTACATCTCCTAATACTTTTGTCTTTGCTAACTCATTAAGCTTATTACACATAGTCCTGGCATATTCTTCATCATATATCCCATGTACTCCAATTTCCTGCCAACACTCTCCACATGCAGAATATTCTCCATGCTCATATTCTGGTAAATAATTTCTATCATGGCATAGTCTCCACCTATCCCATTTACTTTGATATTCTTCTATTTGATAAAATTCATAGTTGCCATCTTTTCTTAACATTCTTACCATTATACATATATCTCCTATTCAAAATCTTCTGGTATTTCACCATGTATTGATACTATTTCATTTTTTTCTTTATCCCATTTAAATAAGCGACTTTTCTCTTTAGAAATTCCTTTATTTTCTAATGTTTTAAAAAAATCTTTAGTAGTATCTTCTGTTATTGGATTATCAAATATAAATAAGCTTCCACAGCCTTCTTTATCTTCTATATACATACTTCCAAATCCGTCATGTACTGTATGAACCCACTTAGGATTACCATCTTCAATTACCACATTACCACTTTTATCTCTTTCCAAACAATGTTTATCTGTTTTTCCACATACCGTACATGAAATATTTATTTCGCCTGTATGGTAATTGTAGTTATCATAAGTTAATTTTCCACATTGTTTACATTTTTCATAATTTAATAAACTTCCCATTTTGTTTCTCCTTAAAGTATTTATAGTTTTACACCATTTTTATTAACTCTTTTGATTATATTCATACTTTAGTGGTTTAATTATTAAGTTCATTTATAAAGTATCTTCTATGCTACATTAATGAATTATCAAAATTACAACTAAAATATAGAAAAGTAATAAAGAAGAAATTATTATAAAAATAGGCAAAATTAAATACTTTAAAAAACATATCATAAATTTAAAAATATTAAGAACTTCACAATTTTGTATATTTGACATTACCTGTGGTTTTGTTAATACCTCTTCACTAATTCCTGCAAATCCGTTATCAGCATAAAAGATAGATTTAATTAATTGCGTTTTATTACTGTTTTTATTCCATGCTCTGAATTTAATTTTTCTACTCATAATCTTTTTCCCTTCTTAAATACCATAACTAATATCGCTAACCTTAAATTGTTGTATCAGTTAATAGATTAATCATATCTTTCTTGTAAATATCTAAAAATTCCGAATAAGCTGTTTTGTATTCCTCTCCAAACTTCTCATACAAAAATTTTCGCCACTTAACATCAGCATAGGTTGAGCTAAAATCATACATTATCTCATTTTTCACCGTTTCCCCAAATTTTATTGTAATATATAAATGTTCTTCTTTTTCGTCAAAATATTTACTTATGTGCATTGATGAAACATTTATATAAAAGAATTCATTTAAATCTTCTTTTTTTAGCCTTTCTATAAACATATATTTCTCCTCATTACTTAGAATTTTCTTCTTCAATTAGCTCTTTTTTGTTTCCGAACATTGAGACAATTACATCATTTAGAGTTTTAGCTTCAATAATTTTTATATCCGCATTTAATTTCTCTTTTAAATTCCCTTTTGGTATTACGACTGAAGCAAATCCCAATCGTGAAAGTTCTTTTACCCTACTTTCGCAATTTGGTATAATTTTAAGTTCTCCCGTAAGACCAACTTCACCTATAAATACTGTATTATTTGGTATTGGTTTTTTATAATAACTTGATACCATTGACATAATTACACCAAGATTTACTGCTGGTTCACTAAGTTTTAAGCCACCCGTTACCATGACGCTAACGTTTTTATCATAACAAGATAATCCACCTTTTTGACCTAATATCTCAACCAACATTTCTAACAAGTCTCTATTAATTCCAATTCCCCTTCTTGAAGGAAAACCGAAATATGATTTACTAATAAGACTTTCAATTTCTACTATAAAGTTTCTTGAACCTTCCCTTGTAACAGTTAATGCACTCCCTGAAATTGGAATTTCTCTTTGAGTTGCGAAATATTGAGACGGATTATCAATTGGTTCAAGTCCCGTTGCTGTCATAATGAATAATGAAATTTCAGAGGTATCTCCGTACCTATTTTTTGAACAGTATCCTTTTCTTAACTGTTCGCCCCTATCCCCTTCTAAATATATAACAGCATCAACAGCGTGTTCGAACACCATTTGACCAGCTAACTGTTCGTTTTTATTTTGTTGTGCTATTATTAGAAAACTTCTTGGTCTATTCTTGTTTTTAGCAATTTCTACTATCTTATACGTAGATTCATTAACTTGGGTTGGACTTCCTGGTCTTGAATTAATTTCTTCAAGATACATTGTCTGAATAGAATCAATTACAATTAAATCTGGATTAATTTCATTAATATACTCTTCGATTCTATTCATGCAGGTCTCAGAAATTATCCATAGATTATCATCAATATCTCCACATATCCTGTCAGCTCTACCTTTTATTTGAGTATCACTTTCTTCCCCTGATACGTATAACACTGTATGACCGCTACGACTAATATTGTTAACTATTTTAATAGCAATAGAGCTTTTCCCAGCTCCTGGCTGTGCTGTAAGTACATTAACAGAATCTTTAACAATACCTCCCCCTAACATTCTATCAAACTCATTTATTCCTGTTTTTATTCTGTTAGTTTGACTAACCGATATTGTTTTTAACCTAACTGGTTTAGTACCACTTGAAAGACCTTTTCTTCCTGCCATTGCAGTTGGAGCTTTACTTTCAATGTTTTCTTCCATTAATGTATTCCATTCATTACATTGAGGGCATTTACCCATCCACTTAATTTCTACATGACCACAATTACTACATCTATGTTGAGTTTTATTTTTTGCCACTATGTACCTCCAATTACTTATAAAATTCATTAAAATATATTTCTTTATAAATATTATATCATATTAAATATAATTTGTAAATTGTAATTTACACATTTAAAATATTTGCACTTATTTAAATGTTTTAAAGAAAAAAATAAAAAAGACTAAATTTCTTTAGTCCTTTAAATTTCATGCTTATTATCCAGCTAATAATCTATTAAAAATATATTTAATTAGACCACCTAATACTTCAAAAAATCCTTCTAATAATAATGCTCCTCTATAGCCATTATCATTAATAAAGAAATATCTTAATAACATTATTAAAGTAGAAATAACAAATACTTTTACCCATAAACTTTTAAACATATTTTACCACCTTTTAATATTAAAATTTTGAAATATGCTTTGCTATTTCATAGCTATCTTGTGCAACAGTAAATAATCCATTAATTGAAACATCAACAATGTAATCTTTTTTACTATTATTGTCATTGAAATTAAGTTTAATGAATCCATTTTCAGTTATTAAGTCAACAATAGTCCCAAACATTAATTCATTTTCTTCTAAATAATCAATAGCCTCTGCTGAGATTTCTAAACTTTCATATTTAGAAATTATTGCAAATTTACCTGGTATAAATTCCTCTCTTTTTTGATTCATTTTATAATAATCCCAATCAAAAGTACCATCTTCTTTCATTCTTCCATATTTATAATATGGCGAACATTTTCTCATATATGCACTTTCAATTGTACCTCCAAGAACTGATTGTGAAAATCCATAGCAATTACAATTTACTGCATTGTCACAAGTAGGAGCTAATTCACAACTTCCACAACACCTATCATCTTTATAGATTGAACATAATGGTTCGCCTTCTTTAGTTCTCCACTCTGGTAATTTATATCTATTTCTTGTTTCTGCACTATGACACGTAAGAATGGTTTTTCGTCTTAAACCGTTTTTTTCATCATATCTATCTACAATCCTTCTTAAAGTATTAATAACAATTTTCATAATTGTCCTCCTATGTAATTTAAATAAACTATTTTCCTATATTTTTATATAAACATATTTCATTATATTTTATTTATTATTCATATATAACACTTCTTATTTTCAAATATATATCACTGATACAGTTCATATCGGTTAAAAAACAAAAAAATATCGGCATAAAAAGTTTAATAATAATATTGTAGGTAAAAAAATTAAATTTAATTTCTAAGTATATAATATATAAAATATAAAAACAAGGCGTTATATTTTTTAATAAAATTAAAAGGAGTATTTATAATGTCAGTATTAGAAAAAGGGTTTTTAAATAATGCTAAAGGAATTAAGATAGATGATTGGGTTGACCAGTTCAAAACAATGAATTTAGATATGAAAAAGTTAAAAGAACATTACGAAAGTTTAAGCGAAGATAAAAAAACAGAGTGGATAGAAAAATCTATCAAAAAAAATGGTGGCGTAAGGGTTCAACTTGAAGATTGGAGCGATGATTATCCTAATGTTCATGCTTATGCAGATGTAGTTGGTACATATCCAATATCAAAAAAAAGTTTATTTAAAGGTGGACTTGAATACCCTAAATTAAACCAAAGTTTTAGATGTGCATTAAAATTTCCGTCTACCGAGGAAGCAAGAGACGCTTTTAATAAACTTGTAAACGGAGAAACAAACATTTTGGATTATGTGACGTATTTCGAGCAAGAGGAACTTGTAGACTGCCTGTAAAACATATAGAACGCAACCAAAAGCGAGTTGCGTTTTTTAATATCACAAACTATTACGTATATATTTAATTCAATTTGGTGAAAATATCCTAATATTAATATATGAACCAAAAACATATAATTCGATTTAGTATATTTATGAAATAAAATATGATGATATTAGGAGTGTATCATATGTTGATAAAAATTTCATAGTTTCATAAAAAAGATACTGCAGGTTATGCAGTATCTTTTTTATATTGCTTGTTGTACATTTATATGGTCAAAATCTGTATTTATATAATACTCTATTTCTTCTCGATTCCAACTTAAAGACAATTCGCTATTTACTAATATTTTTAGATTGTTAATTTTATTTTCCTTTTTTATTTTTTCTCTTGCCATGCCATGTTGATTATAATTAAATATAATAGGTGTAGATAATAAAAGCATTGAGTATTCTACAAAACCAAGAGTTTCCTTATTTCGTATAATTGGATAACTTGAAAAATAATTTTCTACTGTGTGCCACAGACAATCATAATCTTCATTAGACAAAACATGTTCTCTGTTAAACTCTGTAACTGCATTAATAGTACTAAATGTATCTGTTTTCAATAAAGGACTAAATTTTATACTATCGCAATAGTCTTTAATTTGATTATAGAAACACAAGATATCATTAAGATTATCATTATTACCTTTAAAACAATTGTTATTTATTCTTATGGATACATTCCCTTCATCTGCTATTTTCTTAAATGTTTTCAAATGTTCTAAACTTAAATACGTATTACTTCCTGATACGTACTTCTGTTTATCTTCATCTAAAGACATAACAGAAATATTCATATGTGTAATACCTGATGACATTAATTTTTTACAATAATCCATGTCTTTGCTCATTCTGTGACCATTTGTAGTAATACAGATTTTATTTAAATTAAATTGTTTTAAATACTCTATTATCTCAAAAAGTCCATCATATATTGTTGGTTCACCCCCAACTAATAAAACCTCTTTTACCCCCATATGCTCTATAGCATACTTTATTTTTTGTTTATGCTTATTTATATTACATATTTCTTTTTTATGAACTAATTGTGAAATACAAAACTTACATTGTGCATTACAGTAGTCATTAAGCACTATGTCAAGATAAGGGTATGTGCTTAGTAAAAATTTCTTGCCTTTATTATTAAATTCCTCATAATCTACTTTTCTACATATTTCATATTGGCTAAATTTTGCATTTTGTTTTTCATCAACCATTCTTGATAAATTAAATATTTTCATAATTTCCTCCAATAAACTAAATTAAAAATTTCCCTTAATTATATAAATATATAGTATTATATACGAGCAATCTCACATTTATTTTATTAAATAATATAGAGATTTGATTATTATTTTGTTATAATAGATTGAGAGGGGTGGTTTATTGAAAAATTTATTTGACATGATAATTGACAACAAGCAAATTGAATTAAGAGACATAACTACAATTGATGATTATATAAAAATTATTTGTAGCAATAATTTAAAATCTATTCAAGGCTATAATATAGTTAATAAATTTCCATTTAATGATGATTTCTCAAATATATATTATACATATTTAATAAATTATTTTTCATTGTATAAAGAAGATATATGTAATTATATATTAAAGCAAAATCATTCTGAACAAATATTTGAATCCGAAATAGTAATGCCAGATAATGAATCTTATATAAGATATTTATTTCCAGTAAAAAATGCGAAAGAGCTTATTTCTAAAAATAAAATACCTGCTAAAAAAATGTTAACGAGTGAACTTTATGAATTTTCAAAAATTGCTGACATAACTAATAAAAAATCTAACAACAATAGTCCTGTTGTATTATTAGAATATCCATATGCTTATCCTGGATTTTTTGTAATTGACGGTAATCATAGAGTTTATAAAGCAATATGTAATAATATTAAAGAATTAGAAGTTTATTTAATGCCTTCAAATGGGTTATACTTATTATCATTATCTCAGTTTTTTAACCTTTTGTATCAAGTTCATTCAAATTTAAGTGAAATAATGCTATATATGCGAGGATTTATTTCTATAAATACATTAAAAGCTAATTATAATCAAATTTCTACAGAATCGTTTAAAGTGACATAGTGCCATAATACAACAACTTCTAATTTTGAAAAACAAAAATCACATTCAGATTGTTTACTTAGTGAATTATTTCGATATAGCAATCAAAAAAATACACCCACTTAAAAGGTGTATTTTTAAATTATTATTCTACTTCTGCTTCAATATCTTCAAATTTTCCATCAAATTTTACATAAACAACTGGTGTAGGAACTTTATCTCCTTCAAGTCCTACTACTATATCCGCAACTGTTTCTCCGAAATATTTGCTAAGAACATTCATTGCTACTTCACTATCACTATTAAATGACTCAACTTCAATATCTAATTCTTCTTCATTATCGAAGTTTACCCAATACCCGTCATGTCCATCAAAATCAAATGTAAATATTTCACCAAATTTATCAGCGTGTATTGTATATAGCTCTTCAAAAGATATTGTCACAATGAAGTCTTTATCAAATGAAAAACGCTCACAATGGTCTGTCATAGAAGTAATTTCAAATTCATTGTTAAATTCTTCAGCACTAATAATTCTATCTCTATTTTCACTATCTTTGTCACTATTCCCTATGTGTACAGAAACAGTCCCGTTAGCTAATGCAGAAGCCACTCCTGTCATATTGTAAGTTTTTCATTTACAAAAATCCAGTTATAACATTCATTTTTTTTCTTATTTTCTGTCATTGCGAAAGTTTCAGCCTTTATTAAAATCTCATAATTGTTCATAATTTACCTGCCTTATTATTTTTTTAGTAAATAAAGTTAGTCAGATTTGAAATCCTTATTTATAAACTTTATTTATTTTATTTATATTTTCTTTAAACTATTACTTTCTTAATTCAATATATATAATAAGGAGATTAAAGCTAAATAATATTAAAAGCACAAGATTTGCTGTCTTGTGCTTTTAACTAATTATTTAATTCATACATTAATAATAATATAATATCCAATCATGACTTAATTGATTTACTAATTTTTAATAATATCAGCTATTGTTAAATCTAATCTTCATCAATTACTTCTCTTTAGCAATTACTTTTATGGACTTTTCTTTTCCCTTTTTTTATATTATCTTAATTTCATCCTCTCCATATACAACACCTAATGTACTACCATTCTCCCAATTAATAAATATAGTACCGATATCATCAATGTGACTTACTATACCTTTTAATCCTGGTGGCATTTTTCGATAAGCATCTTCCATTTTAACTAATTCGACTTTTGTACCTTTGGGATATTTTGTTTTTAGCATATTTAAAATATTTTTTCTTTCCTTGTCCTTCATTAATAAATCCATATTATCCTCCTATATATTTAATTCTATTCGAATTAACTTTTTTCTAAATTTCTTTATTATATGCAACTTCTAATCATAGCATAAATGTTATTTAAGTTATAGTAAAGAATTTTTCATATAGATAGAGTTTTTATATATGAATTTAAAAAAATAAAAAATAGACAGCATTTACTGTCTATTACCCCTAATATTTAGCTTCACTACGTCACCAAAACTAATTAATATTTATCTTCCCTTTTTGTATTATAGGTTAGAAAAACATGTAATTCAACGTTTTTATTGCTTTATTGCCCATTCGGTCTTTTTCATTGTTCGAGTGGTAAATTTATTTATTAGTATATTTTTTTATTAGTTTGAACTGTATAATTTATACTCAAAAAGGTTTTCTATGCTTATATATTTTACTGTTCCATACTGAAACCATAACTTTACACATAAATAAAAGTCGATACTACTTCCAAATGAGTTTAGCAAAACTATAATAAAAGATATTTGATTCAAACTATAGAATCTAATTCCTAATATAGTAAACAATAAATTAACTAAAATGTATGGGGCAATAAGTATTATTGTAATTTGATTTTTAGAATATATTACTTCTCTATTAGATTGAAAAGTTATCAAAGCACCGTCTTTATATACAAATTTAATATTAGCTTTGCCATTCCCATATATGTTAAATAAATAAGCATGAATTGATTCATGGATTATTAAATGTATTATTAATAGAGTTATACACATAACAACATTAAATATTAATCTTTCAGGAATATACATAAGTCCCTTTAATGGTATTATTGTTATGTATCCTAAATAAGCAAGCAAAACAGGTATTATACTTAAAATTAATACCTGCTTTTTATTTATATCATCTTTTCCAATTGTTGTTACTTTTAGATTTTTAAAGTTGGAGTTTTTCATAAATTGTTTTTACCTTTCCATAGAAAAATATTATATCTTTTTATTGTATTCTAAACAATAACAGTGCCCAATAAGTTGATGCGTTTTACAGAAGCGAAGCAGGAGGCTTTAAATTAAGCTATAATCCTTTGTTTTAATTCCACAGAAGAATCTCTTTATCGTTTTTATTGGTGCGTAAAATACTACTTTCCTTGTCCCATTAAAACTTGTAATAGAATTTTATATATTAAATATATGGATAACTACTGTTGCGATTATTATATTATACACATGAATCTATAACAAATAATCCATCACTTAATTCATCAAGAAATAAAGAAGTTGATAATGATTTGTACATTTGTGTCATAAATCCAATATCAGACATATGCAAATACTTCCTTGCTCTTGTCACTCCTACATAAAACAATCTTCTCTCCTCTTTTAAGTCTTCTGGTAATATAGACCTGCTACTTGGGAATACTTCATCATTTAGATATGGCATAAAGACACAATCCCATTCCAAACCTTTTGCTTTATGGATAGTTGAAATAACAACCTTATTATCGTCTTCTTCTTCACTTTCATTTACTTCTTGTTCATCAAGTATCATTTCGCTTAAAAATAATGTTAAATCTTCATATTGTTTAGATATGCTAACTAAATATTCAATATCTTTCATTCTATCTGAATAATCTTCTTCCGTTCTTTTTAAATAATCATCATAGAATTTAAAAAGAATAGTAGATAACATTGCGTGAATATCAGTTTTATTAGCATAAATATCTCTTAATAATTCAACCACCATATTAAATCCTGGTATAGCTCTACTTGTCAATTTAACTTTGTTAATATCTAAAGAGTTTATATCATAATCACTACTTTTATAATGATTAAATATTTTCTCAATTGTCTTTTCCCCTAATCCATCAAACATTCCAAACATTCTAAGAAATGCACTTTCGTCTTGTGGGTTTTCAATAAAAGTAAGGAAACTTAATAAATCTTTTATATGTTTTCTTTCAAAAAATGAAAATCCAGATAATAATTTATACGGTATAGCGTATTTTCTAAATGTTTTTTCGAGTATTCTTGTAAGGTAATTTGCCCTTATAAGAATGGCAATATCTTTATATGTCATACCATCCTTTATATGAGATTTTATTTTTTTTACAATGTACTCAGCTTGTTCAATATCATCAAAAGCTTTAAAAAAAGTAGGTTTATTTTTAGCTTTTAAATACGGTGTTATTTTTGTTTTGTTTATACTACAAATATAATTGCGATTTATTGAGTCTTCTGCAAGTTTTAATATGTATGCATCTGAACGATAATTATAGGTAATATTAAATTTTTGATTATTCTTAAAGTTTCTATGAAAATCTTCAATATAACTAACATTAGAGCCTCTCCATGAATAAATCGCCTGATTAGGGTCTCCAACAGCAAACAAAGTATGATTTCCTTTATTTAATAGACAAAGTATTTCATATTGCAAGTGGTTCGTATCTTGAAATTCATCACAAAGAACATATTTAAATTGAGAGTTGATTCTTTTTCTAATATTATCAATTAACAATATTTCTTTAAAGTTTACAAGCAAATCATCAAAATCCATTGCGTTTGAATCTTTTTTCTTTTTCTTATATTCCTCAATTATTTCTTCAATACCTGACATTACTTCTTTAGTAAAATTTCTTTCATCTCTATTTAATTGGTCATACGATTTATCAAGATTTATAGCACTTGAATAAAAAGCATAAATTATTTTTGTTTCAGGAAATTCACTTTTTTTAATTGAGTGTTCTTTTAAATATTTATTTCTACACTCTGTAATAAGAGATTTTGCATCATCAGGAGTTAAAATCGAATAATTTCTTCCAAACCCAATAACTTGTGCATATTTTCTTAAAAACAATCCTGCAATATGATGAAATGTTCCAGCCAACACTCCTACTTTTTCTTTTTGAAGAAGTTCTTTTACTCTCTCTATCATTTCATTGCCAGCTTTTTTTGTAAAAGTAAGAAGCATAATGTTATTTTCTTGTACCCCTTTTGATATTAATTGAGCTACTCTATGTGTTAATACTCTTGTTTTTCCTGAACCTGCACCTGCATTTACACATGTGTCGCTATCTTCTGCCAAAACAGCTTCTACTTGGTCATCGTCTAAATTATTGGTCAATTTATATATATCAATCCTATTATTTTCATTTAGAATGCTTTTATCTGTTGACATGTTACCCTCCCCTGATTTTTATATTGTTTATATTTAATTATATATTATATGTTGACTATAATCAACTGTTATTTTACTAAATAAAAAACCCGATTAACATATTAAATGTAATTCGGGTCTTTTTATTCTGTTTTTAATTTATTTCTTTATGGTGTAATTTAGTATAGCCATTGTCATTTGTCACAGCATATACATAGACATCTTTATCATATGTTTCAGTTGTAATAACTTTAGTTACTTCACCTGTCTCTTTAACGATAATTTCATCGTTATTATGCAATTTTTTAGCATTTTTATAATCCATAATTATCTCCTTTTTTATATTACCCTATTAGAGTTTTAATGATTTGATAAAATCTATTTGTTCCTTACTCCATGTATTGTATATTTCTTCAACATCACCTGTCTCAAATAGGTTTTTGTTTGTTTCCTCCATGGTAATAACCCACTCAGACAGTGCTTCATCAACTGAATTATAGAGTCTATATCCTTTATCTTTATTGAATTCTTTAACAGTACTGTCAGCACAAATTTCATATTTATACTCATAATATTCTAATACCTCTTTTAATAAATCTACCTTATTCATAGTTATCTCCTTAAAATTATTTCTTGTTATATGATACAAAGGATTTATGTTTTTGTTATTACTATCAATTTCTTTTTGTATTAAAGTCTCAATTTCAGTTTGTGACAAATCACTAAATGTCATTGTCCCATAATAAACACCATCATTATAAAATATATCGTATCTTTTTTTAATTTTAATTCACTCCTTACTAATTTTATTAGAAATCTAATACCTTGTTTGTATATTTCTTTTTAAACCTGCTCTATAAGTGCTTCAATAAAATCTTTAGCTCTTGATAATGCATATTTTCTGTCTAATGGTTCATCATCATAGCAAATTGTAAATACCTTATCAATTTCCTTTGGAACTCTATACGCAATACCATCTTTCGGTTTCCAAAATGTAACCCAGTATTCGTAATTATTATACCCATCTGTATTTTTTCTGTACTCAATGCAGTCTGAAATTTTAACAGCATGACACATTCCAATACCAAAAAAATTATCTTTTGTTAATTGACCTGTAGCATAATAATTATCAACAGCTTTTTCTGGTCCAAAACATGTAGTATAATTATAAGTCAATTCTTTTTCCATATCATTAATATAACTTCTATTTTCAAGTTCTTTTAAATTCCTTCGGCATCCATAAAACATTGTCCAATTTTTAGGGTGGTCTAATTCAGGATTTGAAATCATAATGGGTATATCCTGGTCTCCATTTTTTCTTATTTCAATCCATGCATTTTTGCCTGCATCAATAGCTGATAATAGTCCTACCATTGCCTCTGTATAATCCTCTGTAGCCTTTGTCCAAGCAGTATTAATATTATTTTTCATATATAAAATCTCCTTTTAAATTTAATTATGCATTTACTGTTTTTTATGTTTTCTTTATTATAGTTAAATTTTGAATGATAAATAACTAAACACCTTTCTCCAAAATCGAGTAACTAATTATGCCTATAAGAAAAAATGTATGAATTACCAATATTGTGTTATCCATAAATGGTTTTCATTAATTAATACTTTGAAGAATATAATAATAAAAATTAAAGAAATAGGAATTTATATAAAATTATTAAAACATGATAAAGACGGAGGCTAAAATGTTTGATGAATCAAAGTGTAATAATTGTTGGTGCAAAAATTGTAATTATGACTATGGATTAGATGTAAGTGAATTCTCTTGCTTATGTAAAAACAGAGCAGATAGAGGTTGTTTTAGATGCAAAGAGAATAATGTAAATAATGTTGTAAATCAGAATAAAAACTGTGTACAGCGAGCTTAAAAAAAGAGAAAGTGAAAATTCACCTTCTCTTTTTTTGTTATGCAGTTTGTTTTACATAATCAATTCTTTGTATGCCTTCAAGTTCTGTAACAAAACCCATACAACTATTTACTTTTCTTCCTCCACCATACGAGCTATAAGTTATATATAATTCACTTTTAGCCCTGGTGATTGAAACGAATAATAATCTTCTTTCTTCGTCACGTTCTTTATCTCTAATTTGAGTTCCTGTATACTTGTATTTATTTATTGTATTAATTACAACATCAAATTCTTTACCTTTTGAGCTATGAGCTGTCGTTAATACGACTGCTTTAAATTTAATATTGTTTACTTCTAAAGTTTTTTCATCTTTGTATAAAGCAAACTTTATCAAATAGTTTATCAAACTATCGAATGATTTAAACTCTTTATCTCTTAATACCTTTGTGAACTCAGCCACAGCTTTATCTTTAGTAGCAATTGAAGCAATTGTTTTAAAGAAAAACTCTATCTTTTGTGCATCGGTAGTTAAAGCATAAAAAGTTTTTACGAAATTGTTTCTGTAATGACCTACAAAATCTTTTAATTCTAATGAACTCATTTCTTTTATCGTATCATTTTTAAACATTAATAAATATTCTAAAAGATTAAGTTCTAACTCTGGATTATTTAAGAAGTTTGCAAAGGACAATATTACTTGAATATTTTTATTATTAAGCAACAATTGTGTTACATCCATAACAGCAGGAATGTTTTTAGCGTCAAATATGTTTTTTATCTCAAGAAGTTCCTTCTTAGTTCTTGCAATTATTGCAATCTCTTCTGCTTTAACCCCTTGGTCTAATTTTTCTTTAACAATTTCAGCTATATTTTCATATTCTTCCTTCTTTTCAAAGTAATGAATCAACTTAGGAAGTTTTCCTGATGCTTTTCTACTTATCAAATCCTTATCTACTCTGTTTTTATTCTTTTGATTTAGCAAGTTTGCAGTTCTTATGATTTCAGGTGTTGACCTAAAATTATCTACAAGGTTTATATCTTTAGCACTTTTGAAAAACTCATTAAAGTTTAATATAAACTCTTGAGACACATTTCTAAAACTAAATATTGATTGACTATCATCTCCAACTACCATTAAAGATTGAAATTTTCCTTGCTTTACAAGTAAGGTTATAATCTGCAACTGATTGTAGTCGGTATCCTGAAATTCATCTACCATTATATGCTCAACAGTGTATTTGCGTAAAGTTTCAGGGTAAGCTCTAAATATCTGCAAAGTATAGTTGATTTGGTCTTGATATTGAAGAAGTGAATTTTCTATCAGGTCTTCATTAAATATTTGATATAAATTCCAAACACCTTCAGCTACTATAACTGTACAATTAACATCCTTAGCAAATTCTTCGTAATTTAAGTAGTTATTAGCTTTGATTTTGTCAAAGTAACTATCTACAAGAACTACTGCACCTTTTGCATATGGTAAATTCATTAAAGGATTTTTATAATCAAGTCCCTGTATTTTGGGATAACTTTCAAGCAATTGGAAAATAATATCATATCTTTCTACCTTTTCAGCTAATAGTGGTTTACTTTCAAATCCAAGTTTCTCAAACTCTTCACTTATTATTCTCTCACCAAAACTATTGAATGTAAATATATTCATTTTATCCACATCAATATGCTCTAATTTAAAGTGTTTTAACCAATAAGAAACTTTTTCTTTGATTTCAACTGCACCCTTATTTGAGAATGTAATAAGTAAAATATTTTCAGGTTTTGTTCCTTTTTTAAATAAATTTACAACTCTTAATGCCAATACAGATGTCTTCCCTGCACCAGCTCCTGCATTAATTCTTACGATACCACAATCAAACTGAACTGCTTTTTTCTGGTCTTCTGTAAGATGAATTGTTCCGTTAGGTGACTTTTCAATAACTTCTACAATATCTAATTCTGTTTCTGTCTTTTCTTCATAATAACAAATTTTTGAAAAACTACATTTTTCGCAATTAGATTCATCACAAGTTTTTTCTGAATTAAAAGAAAGCTTTCTATTAAGTATTTCAAATATTTTGTTATCAATATACTTAATATACGCTTCGTCTTCGTCAACTTCATTAACAAAATGATAATTAATTATGTTATAACCTTTTTTAAATTCAAATAGCTCTTGAAACTCCCTTGAATTATCTCCTTTACTCTGTAAGTGATAATAACTTGCTGTTACAGGTTTGTCTTTATATAATTCTTCACCTAATTTTTGAAGCATGTAAAGCTCAATGCTATATTTGGGATTAGTTTCATACTTTTGTCCTCTGTAAGATAATTTAGGTTCACCTTTTTTATATTTAACCACTTCAATTGTTCCTTTGTTTTCAAATATAATATCTGCTGATACTGTAATTTCATTTCCTTGATATTGTACAGCTTTTGTAATATTTTTCATTAAAACCTTTCGATTAAATAATTGTTCATATTCAAAATATCTTACAAGTTGTTTAGTCAAAAGTTCAATTTCAGCAATTTTTTCGTCTTTAGAAACGAACATGCTTTCATCAACAAGCTTTTCTAATGAAGCAGGTATTGTAGTTAAATCACCATTTTTAATATCAAAATCTCTAATAAAATTTTTAATTACTATAGAGAGTTCATAATGTTTGTTTTTAAGAGATTTTAAATTTACGCCTTCTAAAAAACCTCTAACTTTACATTTATCAATGCTCACTATATCCTTTAATTTTGCTTGTACCATTTTGGCACTTCCTTTCACTATGTATTTTTTAAAAATCCTGTTTTATATAAAATCTTTATATTATACTTTAAATAGCCTTCAATTATAAATAATAAGAATTATATCTGTTCAGTTATATTTGTATTAATCTGTCATTTTTTATTTATATGGACTATAGTGTTTACATTATAACCGTATTGTTGTTTATAGTCAATAGAGTAAAACTAAAAAAAGAAAAGCTGTTAACTTTTCTCTGTATTATATTCCTTTAATCTAATTCTTTAAAATACCCTTTATCAATGAAATCATAATAGTCCCATATAGGAATTTTAGAGCAATAATAATGGTCATCATACATTGAAACTGTTGATTCATTTTTTACAACTTCATACACTTCACTTTCTGTCCAGGTATATTCTGTAATTTTTTCATCAGTTGGATAGTCTATGCTTCTACCAAAATCACATAACGCCTCAATTTTAATTATCACTTAATCATCTCCTCCCTATATAATTATTACCACCTCATACCAATTTCGTTTAGCAACTTAATTCGTTCTTGATTTAGTTTGTTTTTTTTGTAGTACTTCCTTTGTGTGTGAATCCATTCACCTAAATGAATATCATTTATTCTATATTTATTAGAAATTAATAAATTCTTATGTTCTTTATAATATTGTTTAGCTAATTCATAATTGTACCCCCATGGATTTACAGTTCGATGGTATGTGTTACGACAACTCCATATCATATTAATGCTTTCTAATTTTTCTTTTTGTTCTTTAGATAATTTATTTTTTTTGAATGCTTGTCTTTGTTTTTGAACCCAATATCCTAACTTTTCATCATTTTTAATATAAGAAATTGGTATTAACAAATCTCCATGTTCTTTGTAATACTCTATAGCTAATTCGTAATATTCCATCCATGATAATTCTTCCTCATACCATGAAATTCCTATGGATTCCAATTTTTTAATTTTTTCAGTAGTTAAAAGCTTATTCTCGAAGTAATTTTTTTGTTGTCGAATCCAACTACCTAAATCTATATTATTAATTTTATACTTTGTTGGAACATTTAAATGACCGTTCTTTTTATAAAATTGTTCAGCTAATTCATACTTTTCATTCCATAAACTTTCATTTCGCTTCCAGACAACCCCAATTGATTCTAATTTTTTTATTTGGTCTACTATTAATAAATTTTTTTTATAATATACTGTCTGATTTAATAACCAGTTCCCTAAATTATCATTATTGATTTTATAATTACGAGGGATAAGTAAATTTTTATGTTCATTGTAATATTCTTTAGCTAACCCAAAATTTTCATCCCATGTTTTAACAACTCTAACTCCTGAAGTATTTCGCAAATTCCATTTAACGCCTATATTTTCTAATTTTTTAATTTGTTCATTATTTAATGTATTTTTCTTATAAAATTGTTTCTGATTATAAAGCCAAATACCTAATTTTATGTTGTCAACTACATATTTAGTAGGAATTAATAAATCACCATGCTCTTTATAATATTGTTCAGCTAATTCATAATAGTCATTCCAAGTTCTTCTTACAGATTCTTTGCTCAAATTGCACTCCTTTTCTAAATATAATTTGGTTAACTATAATTTATCATTAATATTTAAAAATGTTTTTCAAAATCCGTTCTACCCTGTCTTATATATAACAATCTTTTACAATCAAGTGAAATTTTTTATTGATATATGAATATAATATTTTAATTAAATAAAAAAGGTTTTTTAAAAATAATCTAATAAGGAGAAATATATGAAAAAAACTTATAAAATCGCTTTAAATGCAAATATTTCGCATAATAATGAGGATGATACTGTAGGAGTTTGTAGTAGCTATTCTGAAGGTAAATGTTTAGATAAACCTGAAAAATATTGTGATGGCTGTGCCTCAGAATATGGGAACGAATATTGAAAAAAGCAATAAAAATAGCAGTGATTAAATCAGTGCTATTTTTATATTATCTTGTAGTTTTTTAATTATATAAATACTGTTCTAATTGTTTAAAACAATCTTCGGTATTATCTGTAACATTAGTTATGTTGTTATTGTGTACTATATATCCATTTTCTTAAATTAATTCACCTAAATTAATCCATGGTTTTTTATATTCTTCAATAGCTTCAATAGGTAGGCTATGAAGTTCTGTAGCACCTTCCCTTAACGAAGTAACCCCAAGCAATTCAACTTTACTATTTATATTGTTATAAACAATATAAATTTGCTTATATATATCTCTTTTTATATTTTTATTTAAATTTTCTAAATTTTTTATTTTTAATAATATTTGATATTGAGGGTATTGGGTTGTTATTATTTTTTCCACTTTAATCTCCTAAATTTAGTATAATCATATTTTATCTAAATAAACATTATATACCTTTTTAACAAAGAGTAGTGTGGTATTTAATACCACACTACTCTTTGTTTTTATTTAAAGAAATTTTTACATCAATCTAATAAAAGATGATTTAGTAATTCAATATTCCTTGGCATTTCTAACATAATATAGTCTGCTCCATTAGGATTATCTTCTGTTACAGTATACTTTGTTTTGTCAACATTGTAATTAAGAAAATACGAATTTTCTTTTCCACTATATATAGTAATATCGTGTTTTTTAAGATTTCCTTCAATCTTTTCTTTTTCATCATCGTCTAAGCTTTCAAAATATTCCAAAAACTTACGTGCTACTGTTGTAAACATTGTATTTTCTAATGAACTTAATTTTACACTTAGATTCCAGCTATTTTGATTTAATTTTAGTATATTGTACTCACTGCTTAATTTTTCAAGCTTTGTCATATATAAGCTAAACTCTTTATCCAGAAGTTCTTTTTCTTTGTCATAACTATTCATTTGATTAGCTATACTTTTAAGTTCAGTTTCAAGTTCTTTCATTGTCTTATTAATTGTTAAACTTATTTTTTCCTTATCATAATTCATATTAATAACCTGCCTCTCGTTCTTTCCCAATAATTAGCCATTTTATAATCATTATCATAAGTAACTTCTTTCCCAAACCAGTCAGGAGCAATAAATTCATTTGCTTCATTTGTAAAATCAAATTCTATTTCACCATATCTAAATTCTGTGTCTTTTCCTATATCTGTTACTCCTAAAGATAATTTATAACCATTAATGTCATAAATGTAGAAATGTTTTTTAACAAAATCTTCTTCTTTAATATTTCCAATAATCATCAATTGTTCGAATTCTTCCTTAGTTATTTCTTTCTGCACTTCAATACGTTGTATAGTTCCTTTACCTTTAATACAAAGCTTGTAGGATATATTTCCGTCATAAACATTTTGCTTACTTCTTATCCTTATTTCTGGATTAACGCTTAAATATGCTTGATTATAGAAATATTCTCCTAATTCTTTAGTACCTTCAGGAGCTTTTTCTGAATTGAATAACCATTTCCTTTCTATTTCTTTATGTGAAATTTGTTCTGCCGACGCTATCTGACCACTATACAGTTTAATTAGAGGTATTAAAGCTTCAGAATCTTCAAAGCTTACTACTGTTGCTAATTCTTTATCTTTTGCAAATACAATTGAATTGTTTTCGGCAATTCTTAAGAAGTAATCATTATTGCTATTAATTATTATATATTGAGCCTTTTTCATAATATCTATCCTTTTTTTATTAGATTTATAGAGTTATTTAAATAACACCATGTTTATTTAATTGCTTGCATAAGATTATTGTATTCATTTTGAATTGATTTTAAAGATACAATAATACATTCGTTTGGAGCATTATCCCAGAATATTATTGACCATGAAACCCAAGTGCCTACTTCTCCACCTGCTATAGTTAAAGAGCCTCTATGTACTACATATCTTAAATAAAACTTAAGGGCTTCTAAATCTTCTTCGGTTTCTATATGCCACCATTCTCCATAATCCATAAAATCTGACTGTACTTTTCGTATATCTTTAATTTTTTCATTTGCTTCTAATTTATCTTCATATTCAATACATTCACGAGAAGAATCAAATTCTATTCCATCTTTTGCAATGTATTTAGTAACTTCTTCGTTTTTAATCACTTCTATAATTGATATTTTCTTTTCCAAAATATAATTCCCCCTATTAATCTAAACTGCCCACATAAAACCATGAACACTCTAATGATTCATCATCTTCAAAAGATAAACGGTAAAGTTCCAAATCCGATTTAAATGAACCTTCTCTTCTAACTCCAAGAAGTTCAAGTTTATTTGTTTCAGTATTATAAGAAATAAAAACTGCACTGTAATTGTCAACATTAATATTTTTATTTAAAACCCTAAAATCATCTACTTTAATTACTTTTATATAATTTGAGTATTTATAACTGATTTTATTTTCCATATCTAACAATCTCCTTATTCTATTTGTTTTTATTTTGCGTAATAAATCAAATCTGGCTCAACTCCAATTATTGAATAACTGCAATTACTAATAGCGTCATTCCCATAATATTTGGGCACGAAAATTCTCCAACCTTCATATATACTCCCGTCTATATCCAAGTTTTCTATTTCTTGTAGTCTCAACTTTGCTTGTTCAGATTCACGAATATAATCCCATGCAATTTGAGTTGCCATATCCAGGGATATTTTGAATGGATATCGTGTAAACCCGTTATAATTATCTTCGTTTTTAGGCATCCATGCAAATATTAGCCTATTTTCATCATATTTGAATCCACTAATTTCATAATCGGATAACTTCAAAGCACATTCTATTGCTGTTTTAAGGTCTTCTTTTGTTTTCCCATTTATTTCAAATTTCTGTTCACTACTAAACATTATGTATCCTCCCTTTGTTTGTTTTAATCTAATATTTCAATATTAATCTTTACTTTTTTACCATTAATTGTATTAGGAATATTTTTAAATTCTAATATTTCATCTATTGCTAATGAGATGCTGGAAGAATAATGTTTATCTTCAAGAATAATATTCTTATCATTTTCTTCAACTAAAAAGCCCCAGAGATTATTTGCTTTATCAATTAAAATCTGTTTACCTATTAACTCGATTCTCATATATAATACTCCTACTTTATTTTTTTAGATTTTTTTCTATGAAAGCTTTATCATATTCTTTATCTCCAGGTTCAAGTATTTTGATTTCTCCTAATTTTAAAGAAATATAATTTTCTCTTGCACCTCCAAATTCATCATTCATTTGGATATCTACTGTTTCGGCAATACCATTTATATTTTTTTTATGAAATAAGCCTTTAGCAGTTCGTATTGTATGTCCATAATGTTCTTTACCTTCTAAGTAATCACCATATTTAATTTGTTTAATATCTTCTATAGTTTTTAAAATTTTCATGAATTAATCTCCAATTCGGTTTTTATATTTACTGTTTTTATTTATTATTATACCATATTTCTCGTATTTCGTCAATTTTAATTTACTTTATAGGTCTTTTTTGCCAATATCAATTTATTACAATTTGTATAAATAGTAAATATAAAAATTTCATCATATAATATTATATATTTTATTAAAACAGGAGTTTATTTTAATAAACAAATTAATTACATAAAAATCGAAAGGAAACTTAAAATGAATACAATGGCAGAAGCATTAAGTAAAGCAAATATTAAGGCGAATGATTTTGAAGATAGAAAAATTGATGAAAAATCAATTAAACTGGACATGGAAATAGAATTTCTGGAAAAGTGGTGTAAATTACTTCAAAGAAATGCATCCGAAAAGGAAAAACATAATTTTGTTATAAACCATGGTTTTGTATCAGTTAAACAATTTTCGTTATATATGGCATGTATGGATGACGTACATAATTTAAAAGAAAAATTGGAAGATATTCGAAATGATATTTCAAATTATGAGATAGCAAGAAGAGAAAAAGAAATTGCTAAAAAAATGTCAATGGCTGAACAGATTAAAGATGAACTCTATTATAGGTTTGTGCTAAGAACCCTTGGACAACAGGATATTACCCCCTATGGTGAAAATATTTTAAAAAGAAAAATGCATTATAAAAAAGCAGAGTAATTGAGGTACAAACTCAACAAATTTTGTTATAATCACAAGTAAAAGACTATGATTCTTATAGTCTTTTTTTTGCTAATATTGCTATATTTCTTGTCATTTTATTAGAAATTCAATAAAAATGACAAGAATATTTTCGCTATTAATAATTTTATTAACATTGTGAAAACCGTTGTGATTTTGCATGTGATTCTGATGTTATTTTCTAAATAATTTATGTATAATATAGAGTAATTTATAATTGAGGGGTTCATTAATTAATGAACATACTGAGAATATTATATTCAAACTAAAGGAGGAATAAAGAAATGTCTAAATGTAAATTAGTTCTTGATATTAATGAGGAAGAAGTTATAGCCGATTCATTAGAGGATGAAAATTGGCAAACTGGGGATAGATTAGTTCATGAAGACACAGTTTTTCTTATTTTAGATTTCATAATTATTAATAATGTAAAAATTTACAGAGTGAAAATTAAGTAAATTAAATTTGTAAATCAGCGTTTTAGCATGTAATTTTATGTGTGAATTTTAAATGGACAACAACTTGTTAAAATAAAAAAGCATAAGGTTTAACATAACGTGTTCATTTTTGAGGTGCAAAAAGTAAAATAGCATTAAATTTCACAGTAAAAATCGCAGACAATTTCACATCTGCGATTTTTCTTTATTTATCTATGCTTTCAGCCGTTTTTAAATTAAAAAATAATAAAAATCACAGGCATTTTCGCAATAGATTTCACGATGCGAATAAACTTATTATCGTTGTGATTTCCTATGTGATTTAGTATGTGATTTTTATCAAAAATGCAGAGGACAAACGTACTGTCCCCTGCTAAAGTTTATTTTAATCTACTTATACTTTCTAAAATATGTTGTAATTTTCTGCCCATTTAAAGGTGACTTATTCCATTCAACTTCACGATTAAATCCGAACTTCTCAAAGCACTCACTAAAAGTCATATTGAAATGTTCTTGAACTATCTTACTTTCAATCCATTCATTTCTATCCCATGCTTCTTTATCAAACATTTATTTCACTCCTTTAAATTTAATTTATTCCTGCCAAAATGTTCAAAATAGAACTACATTGTTTTGATTTGCATTATATCATATGCATCAATTATTTACTTATAATGTATAACGAAAATTGATGTGAAAACCGTTGTGAATTTTGTGGTGCTTTTGTCAAAATATTGATTTAAAACACAAGCAAATTCACAGCCGAATTAACAATGAATAGCAGAAGAAAAGACTCACTCAAAAAACATAATTTTGAGTGAGTCTTTTACATATCATTTTTGTTATGTAAATCAAATTATTGATTTATTCGGTTTTAATAATTTTGAATATCTTAATAACCATACTTTTGCAGATTCTGCACTACTTTTAGTTAATTGATTGTTTTTTTCGTTATTTTTATAAAGATTAACTTCGTGTTGTATGTGATAGTAAATATCCGAAAAGGTTTTTTCATTATCATTATTTCTAATTCTAAATGCTTTTATTCTTCTTGCCTGTTTTAACGCTTGTTTTTCTTTTTCTGTTAATATCATTTTTTTACCCTCCAATATTTATCAATGTTATATTTGATGCATATTTTACTTAAAGTGTCTATCAGAGACTCCTTATCTAAGTTTTTATATTATATACTTTGTGTAATTGTATCATAACAATAGATATAATTCACATGCAAATTCACAAGATAATTCACAGCGTTAATATATTTATTAACAGTGCGATTTTGTATGTGAATTATACTTGAGTTCATAACATAATACTTCTATAAGCATTGCAATATAAAGAAATCACAAGCTTTTTTATACCTGTGATTTCTTGTGTAAATTCAGTTAATATTTTCGTTGATACACTCCAAAACAAAACCCGTTAGGTTTATCACCTTATGCTTTTTTATTTTTTAGTTTATTTTGCTTACATTCTAAAGACTGTTTAATCATTGTATCTATATCTATCTACTGTCATTTCATTTATTAGCATTATTAAATTTTTAGCCTTATCTGTATCTATATCATCTCTTAAAGACGAATTATCAAAGGCATAATTCATTTCTTTAACTAAGTCTTCATAAAATTTAAAAATATCCGTAATAGCATATTTTTCGCTTCTAATATCAGTTAAAAATTCAAAATCACCAGATTCTTTTCTGGATGTAATAATACCTTTCCCATATAATATTTCAGTACACATTTTAATCAATTTGATTATATACATAGAGGGTTTAAACAAATCATCTTCATTTTTCTTTTCATTTTTCTTTTTATTCCCTATTTTATTATATCTATTTACAACACAATTAGCTGAACTTAACAAAGCTTCTAAATCTTTTAAAGGATACTTAGTAAAATTTGCATCAACAAATACTTCATTTTGAATGTCATCCCGTAATGATTTATCAATATATAGCTTAATATCTTCACCTATTTTAAGTTTTTGGCTTGCTTTATTCATTGTGTCTTTTAATGTTTTCATTACAGATTCAAGCATTCTTTCTTCTTTGGCAAATTGCGATATATTGTTCTTATTAAGAGCTTTTTGAATCAGGTGAAACTGACTTTCTGCATATTTTCCAAAAGTGAAAATAACCTTTTTAGTTAAAAATATGTCGATATTGTCTCTTAATAGCTTACTTTCTGGCGTTTCTAAAAAAATTTTCTCATTTGAAACACCCATCAAATCAAGTATAGTTGGATTAGCATTGTACAGTAACTCTGCATATTTGTTGAAATAGTAGATAGTTGTATCTGTTTCAACATCTACCACTTGTTCTTTTTGATTGTCTTTAAGAAAAAGTAAATTTGACTTAGGATTAAAACTAATTCCTCGAAAATCTACATCGGAAGGTTTTTCTCCATCTCTTAATTCAATCTTATTCGTATCGTAGGCATAGCTACCACCTAAGCACAAATACATTAAGCCTAAAGGAAAATTTTCTTTATCTCTTAAAAAATCATAATCAGACGTTATTAATAAATCCTCAAATTCTTTTCTTGTTTTAAATATTTTATCTATCATAATTGATATGTCTCCCTTTATTTAATTCCTGGTAATTTATATATAGTTACTGGGTAATCGTTAAATACCTTTTTTATTATAGTAAGAACTTCATTCCAATCTCCACCTGCTAATCCACATCCTAACTGATATGGTAGTCCAACAGATAAATTATTAGCCATAGCATATTCCTTTAATGAAACCAGGCTTTTATTTAAAGCAATCATTCTTTCTTCTTTACTATCGGGAGAACCCTTACCTACTCCTATACCTATTTGACCAAATAAATTAGCAATATACTTTTTACTATTTACTTCTGTCTCTACTATCTGGCATTGTCCAAATAAAAGATTAGGGCTTATGCTTTTACATAATTTTTGATATTCGAAAAATACATGTGGGTATGTATTTCTTATCTGTAAAGCCAATCCTGCACCCATTAATCCAAGACCGTTTGTTTGATGACCTTTAATATCAGCATTAGCTTTTAATAAATCCCCTACTTCCTCTTTTACATAATCTTGTTTGCTTAATAACTTTATAAACTCATTACACTCTTTCATTAAAGAAACTCTTCCCTCTTTAACATATTTTTTTATCACATTAGCTTGTGAGTTTATGCTTTTACCACTAAACATATCTTTAAAGTCGTCAAACTCTGAAGCATATTTAACAAGAGAAGGCATTGAATCAAGATACTTTGCCCATAATAACGCATAAAAACTTGAAAGATATTTAGTTTCAAATTTTATATCATTAACAACAAAACAAACTGGCGTTTTCCCCTTGGAATCTTTCCATGTTAAAGGCACGATAATATTTCCATTACTATCTTTAAATCTTTTAGATAATTGATAATGATTTTCTATACTATCAAATTTATCAAACACTTTAACTTTAGCGTAAAATGCTGAAAATCTTTTATCACCTTTGCTTGAACATTCTAAAGTTTTCATTTTATCCTCCTTATATAAATGTTATTTACCTTTTTTATATTTTTTATATTATAGTTTGCAAGTCTTAAAAAAATAAGCAGAATCATTAAAGACTCTGCTTGTATATTATATTCACATATGGTATAAGAATTTAATTATTGAAAGTTAAAACACCTGTATATCTATAACTCCTTTTTTTGATGCTCCAATGCTTCTTACTTTCATTTCTAATATCTTTATTGGTATATTATTCTTGTCTCCTTTGTAAATATCTTCAAACTCTTCATTATTTGTTTTATATATAATTATTTTATCAAATATTATGTCAATTAACTCTTCAACTTTCATGTATTTGCCTCATAATACTTAAATTTCTCTTTCCATTTTACTCATTAATAATATAGTGATATTGTTTTCAATAATATCTTTAGGTATTATTCCAAATTTAACTTCTTCATGATTTTCACTATCATATTTTCTTGCTATAAGCTTAATTTCTTCATTACTTGAAAGTAGTTTTGCTATTTCGGAAGAATATATGGAAATATTACAATCTAATTTTACTTTGATTTCTTTAATCATATCTTTTATATCGAATTCAGATATTCCATTAAATTCCGAATCATTTAATGTGTAAACAATATCTTTTGGCTTGCTTTCATTTGTATTTAATTCCAATTTAATTATCCTCCGTTTATTGTGGTTCAGCTTTACAAAAAAAATAAATTTCATCATCACTTACATCTGAAAATGTAGCATTATACCTTCTGGCAGTGAATATCCAAGAATCGGAAAAATCTACTCCATGTCTTTTCATTGACTCTTTTAAATCCATTATCGCCTCATTCTTTGCGTCTTTGCAGAATCCAAATATTCTTTTAGTGCATTTCACAACATTTCCATGTTGGTTTTCTACAATAATCAGACCGCCATAAAGTCTATCCATTCCCATAATCACCTACCTCATTAAATATTAATTTGATGTCACAACTAAATTCTAATGTCCGTTTTTTATCAATCATTTATTTCATTAATTCTACTCGTTCTTCTTATTCTTTCATTATTCTTATTCGCCTCATTGCTTTGATTAATTTTAATAATTTCAAATTCTTCTCTACTATAATCATTTTTTATATTATTATCATGATTTAATATAGCTTTAGAGTGTTTAAAAGAATAATTAAATAATACCCTCAATATCTTATATGTAATCTTCATTAAAGAATTAAATAATGAACAAAATATTATTGTAATAGTTGCAAATATATTTCCTAATATAAATCCAAATCCAAACATATTTTAACCTCCTACTTCTCTATATTCTTATAATATCATTTTTTAAGTAATTTGTCAATTATATTTTACATTTTAGATTTACAAATTATTTTTATTGTGGTATAATATAATTACAGAAATTAATTTAGTTATTATTAGGAGACTTTATGAACATTCAAGATGTATTTAAAAATGCAAAAGCACAAATTAGCTTTAATGAATTAATTAAAATAGATAAAGACAATTACGATTCAGTAGTAGATATATTCCCTGGTCTTGGCAATCTTACTTATGAAGAAATAAAACAAAGTTTTGATAATCAGAAGCTTAACCCAGACAATATATATTATTGTTTAAATTCAATATATCCATTTTGGTATATAGAAGGTCATTGTCAAATTTCAATACATTTGTCTAAAGGTGATATTGAAGATATTTTCGAATTTTTGAAGATTAAGGAAACTTTAGATGTAAGAAATAAATTTTTACAGGAATATTGGGAGAAAAAAGAATATCTCAGCTATTTTTCTCTTGTAACACCACAATTTAATTTTGCTTTATTTCAAGAAAAGATAAATGAACTCCCCAATAATATGCTATATGATATTTTTCTAATGCTTTACACAAGTAGTGATTATGGATTTAAAGATATTCCAGAAAACATCATTAGAAAAATATTTCAAAGTAAATTAGATAGAAATATGTTAACTAATGAAATGTTAATTAATAATTTGCCTCTTGATGAAAATGGTAATGTTATAATCTATAGAGGTATGGCAAGCGAATCATCCCCCATAGATAAAGCATTTTCGTGGACAACAAATATAAATACTGCCATTACCTTTGCAGTTAGATTTAGTACCGAAAAGTCAGTAATATACAAAGCCACAGTATCAATTAACAATATAATTGATTATATTGAAGAACCTGAAAGTGAAGTTTTAGTATTTCCTGAGCACATTATTTCTCCTCAAATTATTAATTCATACTCATTAAAAGACTTAATAGATAGTAAAGAATTCGATAAGTACTTAGAATTTTGGAAGTACAAAAATTATACTATAACAAATAGCCCTGAATTATACGCTAATGAACCTCATGGAATACTTCATGCCAAAAGAGTTACCTTCCTAACAGTAATATATAGCTATTTCATGAAATTAGACTACGCTGATATGAATATACTTGCTTGTGCAGGAGCTTGGCATGATATAGGAAGAAATAATGATAGAGATGATAATATACATGGTAGAAAAAGTGTAAGCAAAATAAAAAACTTAAAATTAGATAAAAATATGGAATTGGATAAAAAAGATAAAAGCATTTTATATGCCATTATATTAAATCACTGCATAGACGATAATATTGGTATCAAAAGCATTTTAGATGATAAAAATATCATTGATAAAGAAAAAGCTGTTAGCTTATATAAGATATTTAAAGACTGTGATGCTCTTGATAGAATTAGGATAAAAGACCTTGATTTAAAGTATCTAAGAAATGATATATCAAATAAATTAATAATAGTAGCTGGCCAATTATATCAAACAATGAAGTAAATAAAAAGCAACTTATGTAAAACATAAGTTGCTTTTTTAATATATTGCAAGTTTTAAATGTTGGTCGATTTATTTTAGTATCTTTAATCTTTTTCAATAACAATATATGCTTGTGTTCTGGAATCGCTTTTTACCACATTAAATGCAACTATATGCTTGACTTTCCACCCTTCTTCCAAATATTTATTTACTTCGTTTAAACCGTCGTTTACCCTTGAACTTGATACTTCTTCACTTCTAACCCATATAACTTTTTCCATTATCACCCATCCTTTTACATAATTTTATCACAATACGAATTATCATACCATAACTTCTTCTGATACTTTATAAATTTCAATTATATCACTTTTAGGAACTTTACAATAATTGTCAATCAATGGTTCATTACCTTCGTAATGTTCATAATTTCTATCGTTTAATAAATTCTTACTTAAAATATAGTAATCGCCTTTATCATAATATATATTATCTAATGGATTTTCAAATCTATCATCCCATGTATTTGTTATTCGAATTATATTCCCATCAACAAACTTCATATACCAATTATGTAATATATGCTTATATGTTCTTTTTTCTGATTTAATTAAAATATTATAAGATGCCAAATACTTCTCTGTTTTTCCATAATATAAAAGATATAAGCCATCGCAATAATTAACCCATTCTTCGTTTGTACCAAACTTAGGTAGCCAATAACATTCTATTTCTGGTTTATATTCATTAATTTCACCTGTCAATGAATACTTTAAATACATTTTAAGTATCGCTCTTGATTTATCAGCACAACACGAATTTCCTTCTCTTAATACACATAAATTTCTAATATTTTGTTCTAAAAAATTATAATTCAAATAGATAAAATTAGGTTTATTTGTATCTTTTATTTCTAATGAAGGTAAATCATGTATCCCATTTGCAAGAGAGTTCAGTCCCCTATTAAATTTACTTATAATCATACTATTAAAACTCTCTGGATTGGAAAAATTATATCCAGAGTTTTTTAAGCTTTCCAAAGAATCCATAATTAGTCTTCCGAATTTTTCATTATCTTCTTTAATAATAGAATCAAACATACCTTTAATACATTCTTCTAATTTTTCTTTATTCAATCTAATCCCCCTCTTTATTACTTTTATTCTTTTCATACATTTTATTTTCAATATCCCGTTGTTCGTCAAGATAATTTCTGCCTGGAACAATTTCGAAGTATTCCTCAAGTTGAGATTCATTAATAACTAAAACCTCAAATCCATGTGGAGCTTCTCCGAATTCTTCCCCATATGGATGTGTTTGTAATGGTTGCATCACAAACATATCTATATTCTTAGAATCTATACTGTGACCAAAGTCGGTACATATCCAATCACTATCTTGATGCATATATGTAATTGCATTAATTTGGTCATTTGCTTTTTCTTTTTTTACCTTATATACGGTTGTCCACTTTTTGCATTCCACACTTCTTTCCTCCTACAACAATTTATTATTTATCTATATTTTTAAGTGAGAACATCTGAATATGTAAGAAATTCCCCATACTTATTATCTATTTATTACTTTATTAATGCTTTATCTAATATGTCAAAATTAAATAGTTTATCATCTTCAATATTAACAGCATACATTTTTCCACCACATAATTTTAGCATTGGTCGACCAGTTTTTTTACATTTAAAAAGTTTTGCAGGCATTCTTCTAACAATACCTTCGCCACAATCATATCCGCCCCCAACATATGTAGTTGTTTCATTTTTATAGAACCCGTAATTCACGTCTGTAACAATATAAATTACATCACCACTTTTATTTTTAAAAATTATATTCATTTAATTATCATCCTTAGCTCTTATTTTTCAATCTACATATTCCCAATCACTGTATTTTGATAAATCCAACTTTCCAGTTTCATATATTTCTTTAATCATTGAATTACATGTATCTTTATCTATATTCGGGAAAACTAATATCTGTTCATCTTTATCCATTATGCATAATCCCTCTGTTAAAGATACTTCTTCACTATTTTCTGAAAATCTTTCAGTTATGGAACTAAATATTGAAAAACTTTCTTCTTTTTCAATTTCTACTTCTTCACCCTCTGGAAGTTCTTCATATAAATCATTAGTATAAGCTATATAATTTATTTCATTTACCAGATAACCGTCTATTTCTGAATCATAATATATTATTCTCAACTAAAATCCTCCTCCGTTTTGTTATTTATACAAATATTCTGTTCTTACTTCTGTTTTTCCACAATCATTGCATATATAGGTTATTTTAGCTATTTTAGTATTTATATCTTTTACTTTAATATCTTTTTCTTGTACTGCCATAATTGAAACATTATCGCTATTGCAATCGCATATTATTTTCATATTTTCAACACCTTATTTTTCGTATTTTATTTTTTCAATGGATAAACTTTTTCCATTACTTCTTCATACCAATTAAGAACAGATTGTACTTCGTCTTTAGTTATATCATTGGTAAGTAATGACACTGCAGTTAACCCGTAAGAATAACTATCGTCGCCAAATCTTGAAGTTTCGTCTATGCCCTCTATTATTAAGGCAAGTTTTTCATTAAAAATCAAAATATCTAACGTATCACAGTCTTGTGGATGAACAAACTCATTAAAGGGTTGTAGCGTGTAAAATATTTCTTCACATTCAATTATTGCTTCATTTAATTCATCAGCAAGCTTTGAAGCTTTCCCTGGACTTTCTACTTTTAATTTATATTTTGTATTTTGAAAAACTTCTAACACCATTTTTGTTATATTGTCATTTATCCCACTAATTGGACTAAATGGTGCATTTTTTTCTACATTTATTAATCTATTATATCTCTTGACATCTACCCAAAAGCTATGTCTGTTTTGCAAGTATTTTATTTTCATTAATTCTCCTTTATTTTGTTTATTTTACTATTGTAATGTAATTATTGGCATATTATCAATGCTATCTACGAACATGTTAGCTTTTTTAAGAAAACTCTCTTTACACTCAATTCTATAAAGTGAAGTGAGTGGTGCAGGATACCTTTTGTAATTTACATTATTGTTATTACAGAGTTCTTCAAAATACTTTTCTTTACCATCTTTAATCCTAACTTTAAATTTAGAATTTTTCATATACAGCAAAATCCTCCTTAATAAATTAGGTGTTCGACATTAATTGTGGTATAATCATCCAGAAAGGAGTTGCTCTTTAATGCTTCTCCTTTTTAATCAGTTTCATATTCATGTAAATTACAAACATTGTTTTTACTTATTCCACTATTATAAAATTCGCTTAATGGGTTTTGACAATTACAATTTTCTGTGTCTATAACCATATTATTAACCGATATTAATGTTATATTATTACCATTAACTATTCCAGTACCATTCCATACTTTTATATCAATTTTTGATTTGCAACTATTACACTTTCTCATTTTCTATCTCCAATAACCACATTTAAATTAAAATCTTATTCTTTATCAAAATCATTCAATACCACAACTAATATCGCTAACTCAATAAATTAAAAGCAATCCATACGGTTTATTTCTTAACTATATAGCTTTTAAACAATTAACCATTATTGCTCTTTATTACATTTCTCACAACAAATAGAATTGTCTTTGATAATGTACTTATCATCTTCTGAAATATAATTACTACATTTACTACACTCAAATATCCAACCATTATCAAGCTGTGCCTGAATTAACTTAGAAGGTTCATTTTCTAAGTTATCAGCATACTTTGCTCTTTTAATACGAATATCAATATATTTAGTACATTCCATAGCTTCACTTTTATATATAGCATCAATTCTTCTATCTGCGAATACAATCTCTTGCATATCGCCTTCATTATCTTGAACATGCCATGCTTTCATTTAACACCCCTCCTATTTACAGACTTAAAGCTTTAAGAATTACATTATTCATGTAATCTAATGATATTAATTTATCATCGTCTAACCACTTAACATAACTGTATTCAATATTTTTATGTTCTGACATAAAATCTAATAATGCCTTTTTACAAGCCATATGGTCTTCTTTAGAGTAATGTTTATCACTATCTTCTGAAGCAACTTCAAATTTTATATAACATAAAAGTAATTCACCAAAATCTTTTTCATTCATATACTTATCATCAGCAACCCATTTTTTATTAAATACACCAAAAGTCTTTTCTGTAAGTTCATTTAGTTCAGATTCTTTAGATTTAAATTCTTCTCTATAATTTTTAAGTGTTTCATTAAATCCTTTAGGTAATAATTCTTTTTTCCCATTTTCATACTTTTTAAATGTATTATTAAAATCGTTCGAAATGCGTTTAAAATCTCCTAAATTATTAATGCTTATTTCAGTACCATAATAATTTACTACTGAATCGCCAATGTCAGCTTTTTTTAATTTATAATACTTTTTAATTTCTTTAAACTTTCCGTCTTTTATTATAAATACATCTTTATTTCCTCTATAATCAAACACACAAAAATTCTCTGGATATTTGTAGTAAAGAGTTTTTAAAGGAAGTCTATCATTTGTTCCAAAACTAAGAAGACTACCTCCACTATGCACTGTTACAATTTCACCAAAGAAATCTTTATCAAAAATAGGACTATAGAATATTTTCACTTGTTCTCCACCAAGATAATCATACATTCCCATTAAACATCACTCCTTTTTGCTTTTTTATACCTTAAGTTTCATTTAGTAAAATCATATCCAAACGAAATATTGAAAATTTCATTGTTATATAAAATATCTTTTATTAATAATCCTACATTTTTTAAAAAATTTAGATTTTCGAATTGAAGTGTATAATTATCATGCCATATATCATATATGTTAGATTCTTCGTTATACACATAACCAAAATTCACTTCTTGATATTTATTTTTTAGCTTAGATATAAATATTTCTATATATTCTTGTTGCTTTAATTTATCTGGCATTTAATTATCCTTTTAATTATATTTATAATTGTTTATTTCCTTTAATCATTATATCACAATAATATAATTTTGTAAATTATTTTTTCTTTTATAGCACAAAAATAACCCCTTATATATAAATAAGAGGCTATTTTGTAAATATGCAAACTAATAAGAAATCATTAATTTTCCAATTTATCTTTTTCATTATTTTCAAATTTTATTAATTCATTATGAGTGCAATACCCTGCACAAGCAGGACACATTTGTTTTCTATACATAGCTTTTTCATATTCATTACATGATTCTAAACCCCACAAATCTATTTTCACTAATACTTTATCAGCAAAAGTGTTAATGGATAACCAACTAAATTCATTATTACATTTTTGACATTTCTCTTTAATCATACTACTTTGCTCCCTTCAATAAAAATTCTACAATTTATTATACATAAAACATTTTCATATATAACTTTTATTGTATTAGAAGCATTATTACTAAGCTAATGTCTCAATTATATTCCCATCTTTATCTTTTACAACTATTGTTGGCAATTATAAGTTTCGGATATTCGACATTACCTGTGGTTTTCTTCATACCACTTCACCTTTTTTTCATTAATTTGCATTCGACTTTAATTGTGGTATAACCATCCTTGAATAATAAAACTACAACTGTTAAATCATATTTGCGAACTTTGGCTTTGGACAAGGATGTCTGTACATGCGTTGCAATGGATATTGCAAGTGCTTACGCAAGTGCTGTTAAAGCTATCTTACCTAATGCAACAATTGTTATTGATAAGTTTCATGTTATTTAATTAATAGGACTGTTGACAGTGTTCATATTTAAATACGGTTCAGGTAATGTTTGCCATGCTGTTACATACCTGTTATAATCTTCTGCTCCATATTTCCAGCCAAATATTTCTGAAAAGAATATTGTTCTTGTCTGAGGTTCATAATCTGCAATTTTAATTGTACATATAAAGCTTCTGTAATTTGGATGTTCTACATCAAACTTTTTACACTCTTCTTCACTTGGCAATCTTTCTTCAACAGGAATCCAACTACCATTTAATTTTTTTTTAATATCACTCATTTTCTACCTCCAATACCACAATTTTAATTTAAATTTTATTATTTATAAAAACCATTCGATACCAAACATAATGTCGCTAACCCTAAGTTTCCTGCTCAACTATATATTCTCCACTCATAATCTTTTCATAAATATTTTCTAATATTTAAAAATTTACAACCCCAATTCCATCGTAATCATTCAATTCGCCCAGTGTAACATAATATACCTTTTCACCAGTAAATTTAAGTATTTCTTCTTTAGCTATTTTCTATTAAAATTATAATATATATTTCCCATATCAATATCCACTTAACTTATTAGCTTTTGATTATAACAATTTTCTAAATCAGTATATGGGATATTGAATTCTATTCTTAAGGAAAACCCATTATAGTCATTCTTTCTTCCTGAAAATTTATAAATTACTGCATTAGGAAAATCGGACAACAAAAGTTCTTGAAATCTTTTTTTATTATTATCAGTATCTAATAGTTCAGATTTAAATTGAGCATTATGAATATCCCAACCATCATCTGTCTTTTGTTTTGTTCCATTATTATTTTTAAATACTTTAAAAATTTCTTTATCAGCTAAATGTGCTTCCTTTTCCATGCTCATATCAGAAGATAAATCTGCAATTATTCCATATGCTGAATAAGATACGGAAGCATAATGCCATCCTTCACTTTCATACCACGCTCTTAAAATATTTTCATATCTATTTATTGCCCCAGTAACTGCTTCTGGAGAGACTCCTTTTCCAAGCAAATCAATTAATCTTCGTATTTCTATGTTCTTTTCACGTATTTCAACATGTCTTTTTTCCTTTTCATTTAAAAGAATAGAATCATATCCTACCATTTTTGACAAATCTGAATGAAAGCCCTCATTTAATCCAAGATTTGTCCATACATTAGTTTTATTTACAATGTCCCCTTCAACTAAATCTCTAAAAAAGAACATATTTGACAACATTTCATTTATTTTCTTTATAACCTTTTTCTTATCTTCAAAAGATAATGAAAGAAGCGTATCATCTCTAAATATTTCTAATTTACTCATACTATTCACTCCTAATTCTATAATCTATGGTCAACAACTTCATTTGTCATACATAAAATAGCAAGTCATGCCACGTTTAAAACCTTTCGCCATTTGTTAAAGCGTTTTAAAGCCTCTAAGCAATGAAGTAATTCGCTATAATGTAATGACTTTTTTGTTTAAAATCATTAATTTGTTCCTTCATTTTCAACACTTGTTTGACAACTAATTAATGTTGCCTGAATAGAGTCTATAACACTACAAATCGAATATTTAAGAAGAAAGTATAAATTACTATATTCAGGATATTTGTCTTTTGCTTTTCTGATAAGTGGTAAAATATATTCGTAAGTTTCATCAATATATGATTGTAATTTCTCATTACTAAATACACCTGCCATTGAAGATACGTTATGACATCTATCAATACATTTTACTATAATTACTCTCTTATCATCTAACATTGAATTATAGTATCGTTTTTTTGCTTCTTCTTTTGTTTCTCCATCTAAAACTTCAAATGTAAGTTTTTTAACCCCAAGTTTAATATCATCATTAACAGGAAAGTCACTTATAGGCGTATTGCAATCCTCTGCCACATCATGAAGCATAATCATTGCAATTATTGAGTCATCTTTTATGCCCATTGATACAGCATAAGATGCCATAGTTAATGGATGTATAAAATATGGTGTTCCATCTTTTCTTTTTTGGTCTTTATGCTTATCTCTTGCATATGAAAGAGCTTTTAAAGTTTCTGTCATACCTGCACCCATTGCAAAACCTTTATTATAAGTATAAAGTTTATAAACATCAAATAATTTATTTCCCATATGTTCCAATTCTACTCTTTTTTTAATTGCATTTGTTGTCATATTATTCACTCCTCACTCTATAATCTATGGTCAACAACTTCATTTGTCATACATAAAATAGTAAGTATATACTCATGCCACGTTTGAAAATCTTCACCATTTGAAAATCGTTTTAAAGCCTCTACGCCAAGAAGCAATTCCCTATAATGTAATGACCTTTTTCTGCTTAAGCTTCTATTTTTTAATTTTGCTATTACTGTAGGGTTGTCATAGTTAATTCCATATATAATCCTTAAATAATCCTTACCCCTTACTTTCATCATAGGAAGGATTAATTCACCCTGGTCATTATGTTCGAGAAAATATTCTGTCTTTAATATAAATCCCTCATACCCTTTAGAAGTTAATTCATCCCAAAATTTTATTGAATTACTTATGCTTTCTTCTTTGGTAAGGTCTATAAGCACATATGGTGTTTTAATAAATAAGTTATCTTCATTTTCAGCAAACATATTAAAGTGATTTAAGTGCCATTCATGCTCTTTGTCAAAAAATGTTTTTCCTTCATGTGCTAATAAATGAAAAGGTGCAATTTTTATATTTTCAATATTTGTATCCCAGCAATAGTTCTCTAATTGTTGTTTATATTTATTTATGTTTGTAAGATTATTTTCTACTTCTTTAAGCATTTCTTCTTTAATTATAGGAGTATCTTTTAAGTTTTCATATAATTTAGTGTTTAAAGCTAATGCACTATCAAGTACAGGTAGATATTGATTAAAAAGTAATCCTTCACCTTTAGCATTCCATGGAAGAATTTCAGCGTCTATTATTACAAACCCAGTATCAAACCTATTAAAATAATCAATACTATTTAAAATAGCTTTAATCCTTAATGATATAGTTTCATTTTCTTTTTCATTGAAGAATTTCTTGCCTGTTCTTGAATAGATAATTACTTCTTCTTGTTGGTTAGTAAACTCTATTGCTTTTTCTTTATCTTTAAAAACAATAATAGTGCTTCTGCTTCCCATATGTTTTAATTCAGCAATTAATCTTTTAGCTCCAAGAGATTTATATTCTTCAATTGCCTCTATAGGATGTTCAAGAAAATCTATATTTTTAGAAGTTCTGCATGGGCTAATTGTTGGTGGAATATATGGTAATACATTCGTAGGCATTAACCTAAAACTTATTTCATCAAGTGCTGATTGCACATTTTTAGGGTGTATATTTATTTCTCTATTATCAACTGCTATGTTAAACCCATTTATATATTTAGCTATATCAACAGCTTTAAATCTATTATTTAACATTATTTATCCTCCAAATACCTGATATTTTATATATTTAACTTTGTAAATACTGCCATCATAGTCGGTTGTATATCATCAATAACCTTTCCGAAAGAAGAAACCTTATAGTCATATCCATAAGTTTTACTAATATTTTCACAGAAACTCATGAATTCATTTTTAGTAAATTCAAATCTATGGTCATAATGTCTTAACCTATTAGAACTATTAAAGAATTTGTTAAATTCTATATTTGGTGTTGAAATTATTAAGTTCTTTGGTTCAAGATACATTACATTGTCAATAATTCCTGGTATTCTTTCAAGTTCATTATGCTCAATTACTTCACAAAGAACTATTGTATCAAATCCCTTTAATCTTGAATCTCTATAATACAGAGAGCTTTGCAATAGTGTTATGTTGTTAAATTTATTACCCCTAAATCTATTCTTAGCTTTATAGATTATATCAGCATTAGAATCAACACCTGTAATTTCTAAATTTTCATATACTAATTTATCAATCAAATTTCCTTCGCCACAACCAAAATCCAGAACTTTTTTGCATTTTGTTTCTAAAATTGCTTCTTTTACCTTAATTAATCTTAAAGTATTTAACTTTAATCCATTTTCTCCATATCCTTTATCTACAACTTCTTCTATTTCTATCTCGTTATTAATTTGATTTATTTGTTTATTTTTCTCCTCTATTTCATTTAATAGCTCTGTTGCATAAGTAGAATATGACAAATATCTTTGAGTAATTACTTTTCTCATTGAATGAGTATCAAGCCAGCCTTCAGTATATCTTTTAAATTTTTCTAAATCCTGTTTTTCTGGTTTAAAATGCCTGAAATTATCTATTGCGGTAATAGTTACAATGAGTTCTCTTAATATATCTCTCACCTTTCCTGTTTTCTCTAATTTGATAAAACAAATTTCTTTTCTTCTTGAAGTAAAAGAAACAGGTTCATTAAATTCTTCTATCGCAACTTTATACCCAAGTTCTTCATACATCTTTATTATATTTTCATTAGTTAGTTTTGGTTTAAATGGTCCTACTTCTAATTGAATATCATACTCATTTTCATAGATGTCGCCTTCTTTATTCAATGAAGTGTTTAATACATTCATTATTTCTTTTTGAAATACCGAAGTAGCAAGATACTCTTTTTCGTTTACATATCCATTGAAATCTTTAGCAAATGCTAATGTATCTGGTAATGAGTACAAAACTGCCTCAACCTCAGTTTCAGTATATTTTTTATAAAAGAAAAATGTATCAATTATCTCTCCTACTTTTTTTCTTATTAATTCACCATTTGACGTGATATATTTTACCTGCGTGTTCTCATTTATTACTTCAAGTTTTTCATTAATAACTCTATCTTTTTTTAATAATTTAATTAAATCCTTTGATAATGTCTTTATATTTAATGAGACCTCTCCATTTTTTAATAAGTCTTTTATTTTATAATCTACATCTACAGCTACAGCTCTTTCACTATTCACAAATACTTTGTTAGGATTTTTACCATATACGTAACTTAATAAATTCGCATTATTACCCTTTGCGTTTATCTTTAAAAACATAATTTCCTCCTGTTTATTGTCATTATAATAATCTTTGTTGACTTTAGTCTGTTTCGATATTATAATAATTTTATAGACTATTAAAATTTATGTAACTTCTATTAATTCCATTATATCATAATTATTTCTTTTTGTCAATTTTACTTTACATTAGAGTAATATAAATATCTGATAATTACATATAATATATAAATTTATATATTAGGTTCATAACAAATGACAATTAGAAGGAGTATTTTATGAAATCAATAGTGGAAAAATTTAAAAAGAAATCAACTCAAAGCAAAACTAATAATGAAGAATCAGTTAGACATTTCTCAATGAAGGAATTAGAAGAACTTGAATACATTATGGAATGTAAAGAAGATGGATTCATTGTACCAGAAAAGCCTGAGAAAAAGAGTTTGTTTTCAAAAATAAGGACATTGTTTAATTAAAAAATTTACGAATACAAAAGGAGATAATCATGGAAAACAATCAAAAGGAACTAATCATGGAAAAAAATAAAAAGGAACTAACACCTACAGAGTACTTTGATAATGTAAAAGGTAGAAAGCAACAAATAACAGATGAAGAATTGTTATCAATTTATGATAATTGTTTAACTCTTGCTAAAAAGTATACAACTACTGGACAAGTATCAGGACTTCGTAAATTAATGTTTCATTTAGAGACTATTGAAAAAGAAAGAAACATAGTTAAGATGGGTATTAATACTTTTGTCTACAGAGACGATATTGAAGAGTATATTGATAATATTGCCAATAATGCTGTTAAAATTATTGAGTTAGAGAATTACGAAAGAGAAATTCCTGATGAAATAGTTGAAATAATTGAAAAGGTCAAAGATGAATTTACTCAGCTTTATGTTCTTTATACAGATTATACTGGTAAGGAAGAAAAAAGAGTTGAGAAAATAAGAAGGGATAAAGACCCTATACTATTCGGCACATTCAGAGATGAAAAAAGCAGAACATTAATTGATAGGTTTTATTTCTTAGGCGATTGGATTGACGAATACTGTGATTTGACGCTTGATAAAATGGTGACTGAAATTAAGAAGAAAAAAGGTAAAGATGTTACCAGAACAATCAGCACTCCAACAACAATTGAGGAATTAAAACAACAATTAGAAACTTTGGAAAGAAAAAATGGGAAAAATGATGTTTTCGTTATTAATAATAACAGTCCTAAAAAAACAGGTTTCTTTAGCAAAATAAGAACATTTTTAGGAGATAAATAATGGATGATATTATGGAAATAAAAATAGGACAAATAAGAAGTATATAGGATGGGACATATGAAAAAATTAATTATTCCGTTGTTAATTGCGATTATATTTGTATGTATCATTGGTTTTTTTGCTTTAGCTGAACAAACATATTTTATGAAAGAACAAATGCAAAGTGAAATTAATGTACAACAAGAAGAAATAAATGAACTCAAATCAACTATTGAACAACAAGACAAAATAATTGAAGAATTTAAGGGAATTATTATTAGATATTAATACTTTTAGTTTTAGTAAGACTTCACTTCCTCTTAAGTTAATCATATTAAAAATAGAGGAAATATAAGGTTTTAGGAGGTAAATAGTGAAAAGCAATATTGACTTAACAGAAAGTAGACACTTTCAAAAAGATACAAGAGATTCAAAAATAGCTTCATTAAATAAGATTTCTTCTGATTTTTTAGTTAATAGAATTAAACTTATTCAATTAAACAAGACATTCCCATGGGATTTTAAAAGAAAAAAACTAAGTGAGGAAGCTAATATTGAATTATTTCTTACTGGTAGCAAAGAAGACCGTTTATACAAGAAAAACTGTATTGATTATGACATTGGTACTCAGTGCGAATGTTGTGGCTTTGATTTTAGAAAAAAACTATGGTTAAATGATAGCTCAAGACTATGCCCAAAATGTATGAATTATCTTGAAAATAGTATGAGAAAAAGTAACAGTATATTTAATATATAAGAATAGTGAGGATATTGAAATGGAAGAAAAAAGAGAAAATACTGTATTGGATTTGTTAATGCTTTTGCATAACACAAAATTAGAAGCACCAATTAAGGTTAGATTAAATGATAAGCTTTATGATATTTCGGCAGTAAGTAAAAAAAATATGATGGTATTTATTGATGCTGAAGAAATTAAAAAATAACAAAAAGCAGGTAATTTCTTACTGTTGAGTATTGATAAAAAAGTGCTATAAAATAGAATTTATGGAAGGATTGATATTATGTGTGGAATAATTAAGGAAGTTACGATAAAAATTGATTGGACTAAATATGTATCAGAAACGATTGATACTCAAAATTATTTAAATAACATTGTGGAATTTTTTAATTCTAATGATGTTAAAGAAGTTATATTTTTTAACATAGGTACTTATTCTAAATTAGTTTCATTAATTACTGATTTAAAGTCATTAGCAGAAAAGGGAAATGTTTATGTAGAAAAGGATTCTGTAATATACAGACCATCTCTTAACCCCCTATCTTTTAAAACATGGTTTTAAATAAACTCAACAATAACTTAAAAAGTCGTTTGAATTGTGAATTATAGTGTAAAACAAATATTGATAAAAATTAAAAGAAGCAGGTAAATTCCTGCTTTTTTATTTACAAATTAATGTTTTGTATTAAAATCGTTTTTATTAAACCTTCCAGGATAAGCTGTATTAATAGCTTCATAAGGAGAATAATTATATACTTTGGCAAGCATACCAGACAAACCATTATTCATAAAAGTTTGTTTTCTTAGTTTTAAGATAACTTCTTCATTAGACCATTTAAGTTTACATTCTATTAACCATTTAGTTGCATTTATAGCATTTCCTTTTGTCCAATATTTTTTGGGAACAGAACATAATTCCCAAGGCTTAAATAAGTTTGGATAAGCAGTATTTAAACAATCATATGTAGAACCTTTAAATAGCTTATCAAGCATACCAACCAATCCATACTTTTCAAATGTTTCTTTTTTTATTTCAATATTTTTATTACTAAACCAATCAAGCTTCACTTCTAAAAGCCATTTTGTAGAATTAATCCCATTTTCCATTGTCCAATATTTTAACGGAACATTGCCTAATTCCCAAGGTTCAAACATTTTAGGATATGCGGTATTTATCGCTTGATATGGAGAGCTATCAAATAAAAGTTGCAACATACCCCCTAATTTATATTTGACAAATATACTAACAGTAGGTTTAATTTTTTCATTAGAATTAAACCAATTAAGTTTTTCTTCCATAAGCCATTTAGTTGCCTCTATTCCATTCTCTAAAATCCAATAATTCTTAGGAACGACTGATACTTCCCATATTTTAAATCTACCTGGATATGCTGTATTTATAGCTTCATATAAGGAATTATTATAAACATATTTAATCATTTCTTCTAATCCATATTTATTAAAAAGACTAAATTTTGTGTTGTTAATAATTTCTTCATCTGACCAATTTAATATATCTTCATATAAAGCTTTTATTATTTTGACAGAATGTTCTTTACTTTTTTTCTTAATCCAAAAGGATTTAGATATTCTGTGTAACTTTAAATATTTAATTTCTTTAAAAAATTCAGTTATAGGTAATTCATATATATCTTCATTAAAGATATTCTTCATGTTACCCTCCTAATTTACCATTATATATATAATAGTACAATCTGACAAAAAAAGCAAGGTTTCCCCTGCTATTTCACTATTTTAATATTCTATAGTATTAAACTATATAGAATCGCTATAATCTTTCGGTAGTAAGTGCTATCCCATTGATTATCACACTGTCATCTATTTCGATTAATAAACATTTTCTACCACGCTTATCCAATACTTGCTTTATTGAACCTAAATCTTTAGGACTAATTGAAATATTCGCTTTATCACTATTAATATTAATTGACTTTGAATGATAGTTTGGAATTATATTTGAAGCTTTAAATTTGTAACTACTTCCTGCTATATCATTAAATATTTTAGATAAGTCTTCGGTATCTTTTATTCCACTTTCAACTAACACTTTTTCTATATCTGGGATTCCTAACTTTAATGGTTCGCTGTTGTCATTAGCGTCATTGTATTCCATTTTGTTATTTATTTGTTCATATACTTGTTGCATTGTATCAGGTGACATTTTCTCTTTCACTAATGAACTTAAAATGTTTTCAAATTTTTCTTTTTCTTCTCTTGCTGTAAGAGTGTTTACACAGGATAGTATGTTTTCCACAAAATTCTCATTCTTTCTATCAGCTTTCGAGGTATAATAAATGACCTTATTTGCGTCTGCAGAGTTATCATTAAATGTTGGATACATAAATCCGTCTAAAGGTGAACTAATATTTATAATTGTGTCAAATCCAGAAGTTGCTTTAAATGTTTGAGTTTTGTGGTCAAATTTTAATGCTTTTTTAGCCATATCAATTTTATTTAGACTGCACATTATGAAATCAAATTTATATACATTATCATCATTTCCAGATTCATCGTCTTTATTGTATTCTATTGGTTTTAGATATTCGGCTTTAATAAAATTAATAACAATATCTGTTTCCCAGTTAAAATTACCAGCTATTTTTTCAACTACTTTATCTGCATTTGCTTTAAAATCGTCAGATTTTTGAGTTTTTAATATATTATGTAGCATAGTTTGGTTATCATTGTTTCCGCTATTAATAAATTCAAGTTCGAAAACCTTCGAATCAAGTGTACCTGTTAATAGCTTCTTAAAATTCTTATAGTAAAGCTCCTGCTCTGTTTCCCCTAATCTATCAAACATATTGTTTTCAGTATGTACTATTTCCTTATTGTCACATTTAAGATATACATTATAGATTTGTTTAATATTTAATAGTAAGTTATCAGGTTTAAATTCTTTCTTTATAGCAGATATGTCTTTTTTATTCATTATAATTCCTCCGTTTATGTATTAAATACATTATATCATCGTTGTTGACTTTAGTCAATGAAGAAATCAAAATTTTATATTATTCTGTGTTACACCAGATTTATTTAAAATTTACTAATTTTATATAATTTAATATATATTTTAACAACTTATAAATTTATAAAGAAAGGAGAAATTATATTGACCGATTTATATACACTTGGAACAATTTATCTACTTTTGCTTTGTCTTTTAATAGTTGCAGGATACATGTATATCAAAACACTATTTTATATGCCTGGTGAAAGCTTATTGATTAGTAAAAAAATGATTAATCAAAAATGCTTATATATGTATTTTTTATTAATTATTATAATCTTATGTCTTAATGTTTTTGTTGATGAATCAACTAAGCATATTGAAAAAGCTAATGAATATCGAGGTAAATATGTAGGATTGTTGGATAAGCAAATAAATTTATTAGATGAATATATCGAATTACAAAACAAATATTTAATATTATTAGATAAATACGATGATACACTAATAGAATATGAAAATCTTTTGGACAAGCATGAAATATTGCAAAACGATTATCTTATATTATTAGAAAAAATAAAATGAAAGAATCATTCAAGAGTCTTTAATAAAAACAAAACAGCATTAATTTAATGCTGTTTTTAATATTTTATCACAAAAGGAAAGAATATTGTAATAATATTTCTTTTAAATCTTTGATGTTTCTGAATTGTTGTAGATATTCAAATCCATAAAATCCCGTTTTAACATTCCGAGCCTTTAACTGTGAACTTAATATTAAATCATCATCACTATATTTTTTCATTACTTCAATAGAAGCTATTCCAAGAAGATACAAATAATCTCCGTCTTTAACTAAAATAATTTCTGGTTTTGTTGGACTTTTATGAACAATTGGGAATTTACCAAATTCTACAGTTTTTACTCCAATATTTAATCCAATAGAATTTAAATCAGTCAAATTATAACAGTTTGAATTTCCAATAGACCAATCAAAAAACTTAATATCTAAAAATTTTTCTACAGCTAATTCTCCACTAATACCTGTTATCCAACGCTTCAACTCAGAACCATTGTCTATTCTATAAATATATTCTTTTTCTATGATAATTTTTTTCGCAAACTTATAAATTTTTTCTTTAGTTTCATTTGTGATTTTTAATCTTACATACTTTTGTTTTGATTCTTTAAAATATTTAATAAACTTTTTCAAACAATACCCTCCTCAAAACATTGACTTTAGTCAATGATAGAGTTAAGGGTTATTAATTAATAGATTAAAACTGTTTTATATCGTTTAATATTAAAAATAACAAAATAATAAAACTTTGAAGTTTGTTAATAGTCTAAATTTATTATTAAGTTATTTTTACTTGATAATTTAACTTACATATGAATATAATTAAGTATTCAAGATAAAAAAGTATGCTTATATGCTATTTTTTTAAGGAAGGACATGACCAGTAAGAACTTTAAACAGTAAAAACATTGATATTAGAGAGACTTAGACAAGAGAGAAAATTAAATTTAGAGAAAACTTTACTTAGGAAAACTTATGAGAGATTACGGAGGACAAGAAAATGGTAGGCGTTGGTGTTGGATTAAAATTATCAATAATATTTGCAGGACTTGTAATAATGTTAGCTATTAGTTTTATAGGAATGGCTATAAACAAAATAATGAAGAATGCAGAAGTTGATGAAAAAGTTCTTATAAAAATAAACATGCGTGTAGGATTTATAACCATTCTATCACTTTTATTTTATATAATAGTGTGCATAGTTTTATAGGAGCTTGGTATGAGACAAAGACAATTAAATATGAAAAAGGATACTGGTCGTTATCCTCAAAAACTTGATTTTTTAAATACATATTAAGTTAGGGGGATAATGCATAAGGCATATTCCTCTTTTTAATTTGTAATTCCCAGTTACAAAAAATAAGAAAGGTGGTATGCTTTATGGGAAAGAACAGTAATGAAAATAAAACAAACAAGGTAATACAAACAAATGAAGCATCTAAAAAAGAAGTTTCATTAAATAAAGCAGTTGATGAAAAGGAGATTAAACCCGAAGTACTTAATAAAGAAGTAAATAAGGAACTCGATAAAGAAGTTGTTGACAAGTTTGGCAATGCTAAAAAAATGGCTACTAATAAAATATACGATTTTTTAGCATTATTATTTAAAAATAAAGTACAAGTTTTTTTTATGACAATTGTATTAATTTCATTCACAATTGCTACTATAGCAGGGTTTAAAACTATATTTGGTGTCTTCTCTCCCAAAGAAGATAATAAAAATGTAGATAATACACAGTATGTTATTGAACAAATCATAAAAACAACTGAAGAAAAATGTGAACTTGAAAAACAAATAATCATTCAACAGTATGAACATGAAAAAGAAATCACATTGATTAATTCTGAACATGATAATGAAATAAAATTACTTAATTCTGAACATGATAAGGAAAAATTACAATATGAAATTGAAGTACTAAGATTAAAAGATTTACTTATTAAGGCTGAAAATAAACCTGATTAATAAAGGTTAATATAGAATTTTCCCATAGGGGGATATGGAAGGTGGATGGAATGAAAGAAGATTCTATAAAAAAATAAAAAGCATATATTTAAAAGAATATATGCTTTTTATTTTTTGTCTAAATGTATTATTAATGGTTAATTTTAGTAAATAAATATTTTTTTAATTTTTACTAATATTTATTTAACAATAACCGATAAATAAAAGGTAGTAAGATAAATGAAACTAAAAGGGTGGGGGTAATAATTGTGAAAAGGAATATATCTAATGGGAATAGATTATAGATTTGAAACACAACGGAAGGTTGATAATTTGGGAAGGATTATTATTCCTTCAAATTATTTAAACTTTCTTAAAATAAATATTGGCAATAAAATTATTTCTTACATTGATAAAAACGGAAATCTTGTTTTAAAAAAAGAAAAGCAAAAATGTATTTTTTGTGATTCTGAAATTTCTTTAAGTAAGATTAGTGATATTCATGTATGTCCAAAATGCTATACATTGAATAATCGTAAACTGATAGTTAATAATAGATATTCAATAACCATTATTCAGGAAGCGTACAGATGTTTAATTCATAAAAAACTAAGAGAAACCTTAAATATTAGTTCTAATGATTATGTCTCAATAGGTTTAATAGAAGATAAACTTGTGATAAAAAAAAGTAAGCAGTTTTCCCTGCTTACAAATCAAATAAACATTGGTTGATGTATTGTGCTATTTAATGGATTAATAAAAAAATGAGTATCTAAGCAATTCGAAATATCTACATTTACATAAAAATCATCATTAGTCTGGTCTTTAATGTTTAAATAAAAATTCGAATCAGAAGTATATAAATTATTATTTGAAATATTATTGCCAGCGTACATTATCGGATTGTTAATAGGTAAATCATAATAAATTACATTTTTATCATTAACTTTATTATAATAAAAACAAGCTAAGAACAAAATTAATGCAACTATAATTAATATGACAACTTTTAACCTTCTTTTTTTCATTTATTTTACCTACTTTCATATTTGATGCTTAATTATCTCAAAAATAAATTTTAATTTAAATAGATAATTAGTCCTATACTGTTTTATGCGTAAAACAAATAATTTATTAGGAATTAATAAATAAAAAAGCAGTTATAATAACTGCCTTTTTTGACGGATAATGTTTGTGTGTTTTTGAGGAACAAAATCAAAAGTATATATATTTGTAAAATAAATAGCATTTAAATATATACAAATGAAATAATATAATATCCCATTCCTAAACCAACAACGATAGAAAATAAGTCCAGAATTACATCAATAATCCTCTCTTGAACCCATTCTTTTTTTCTAAAGTTTTCTTTTATAGAAGATATTTTATCCTTTAATACTTTCACACTAACACATCCTTTATTATTCTGATATAGTTTTATTAGCAACGGTATTACTTTTTATATAATAAGTATATACTTTATTCATATATTATTAACTTATATGAATTTTAAAGTTATATACTTATTATATATCATATATGCAATAAATACATAAACTATAATTATAGTTTATAAGTACTTCTCTATGCGATTTTTTTACTCTTAATTAAGTAATCATTATTTATCACTTTCATTGATAAGTTAGAACATAATATTTCGCTATAACAAGGTATCATTGGAATTATAACTATGCCCTCTCTTTGATGATTTGAGCTTTCGTAAACACCTTTAGCAAGTTCTAACAATTCTTCTAATGTGAATTCAAATGTAACATTCAGCTTCATAGGCACATGCTTTAACCCATACTTTTTACAGAAATCAATTAATTCTTCAGGGCTTAGATATGACTGAGTATCATTATTAAATATTCTAAACACGAATAATTCATTTTCTTTTAATCCTAACTTATTTTTCATTATCCCAGGACCTGCTATTTCTCCTTGTATAGAATAATTCCCTGCCTTTTTCAATATTTCAATAATATTATATTTCTTTTCCATTTTCCAGTAAACACTATTTTCGTCTTTCAATAAGCTATGTGTATGACTGCATACATGGTAATCATCATTATTCTTTATGTAAGAAGCTGAATACCCGTCTATTTTTGTTGTAATTGCTACTTTTTTACCCATAAATTCATCTATAAGTTTTGGGAATGATTGTACTCTTTCTTCACCTGTTTTACTTACTATAGTTGGGTGATAACCTCTTGATACGCCTATCATTTCTTCTGGAAATTCATCCTCATATTTTTCAACACCAAGCAACTCAGTTACATCTTTTCCTTCAAAAATCTCTGTACTTGTTGGAAGAATATCGGTTGTCCAGCATAACCCTTGTGATAACTGCCCACGAAGTCTAAGAGTTTTTAATCTGTAATTATTGATTGCCATATATTCAAATTCAGGTATTTTAGGTAATATACTATCTATTTCAAAGTATATACATAAATCCCCTTCTTTAAATTGTCCTTTCTTTACTACACATTTCCAACCTAATATTGTAGCTATATCTAATGTATCAGCATTAAAATGTGGTACAAGTTTTGTAATTTTCTGAATAGATGCTAACTTTCGCATTAAAATCCCCTCTTTCTTCCTAACTTTTATAATATTTTTAACTTATCTTCGGAACTTTTTATTTTTTTTTTAAATTCATTTTAGTTATATCTTGTTTAGTGTATTAATTTATAAGAGCTTACCTAATAACTCATGTTTTCCAAATGTTAATTTGTCAGAATTAAATTTACTTGCAAAATTAATATCCGTCTCTGAATACTTGCAACAAGCATCTCTAAAACTAAATCCACTTGATACGCCTATCTTTATTTCATTATTATCCGTTTGGTAATATATTTCAAATTCCAATTTATTTTTTTCACTTGCCATAAGTTTACCTACCATTTGCTATTTATTTATTACAAAAAAATACTGTTTCTATCCAATACTTCCTATATAACAATAACTAAAGTCACCCTCACTTAAATCCTCTAACTCAAGCTCAAGTTCTTTATCAATTCCATATAGTTCACCGTTATCGTCATAAACTTCCACTATGTCATCATAATCCCGTACTGCTAAATAAGTGTTTCCTTTAGTAAAGTTCTCTAATGTATCAGTATTACATTCAATTACTGTCTGTTTTGGATATTTTTTTGCACAATACATTTCAAGTGAAGTATTTAAACTATGTGCAACTCTTTCTAAATCATTTTTAGTATAATCTTTATATATGTCAAATGTTTTTCCGTTTATAGTAAGCCAATCAAGATTATCTGTAATTTTTAATATTCCATCTTCTCTTTCTGCCTTTAATTTATAAAGTATAAGGTCATGTATATCCCTTCTTTGCATAGCAAGCCCCATAACCTCGTTACCTTTTGCATGAGTTGTTTCATATATGTTCTCGATATATTCTTTACATAATTCTTTTAAATTAGTACCCATATTTAATCCTTCCTTATAAGTTTTTATATACTTCTTTAGAGTTTTTGTAATTCTTTAAAATGTTGAAACCTGAATGTTGTCACATTATATAAACCATACTATCTAACACCTACAACTCTACTTTTTCTGAACTAACATTACATGAATATATAATTTTTTCTATCTCATAATGATTAAAATAAAATCCATTATCATCATAGCCTTCTTTATCTTTCTTTCCACCTTCTGGATATGGCACAGAATAATAATCCCATGCTCTCATTGTTCCCCAGTTTATTATTCTCCTTGATACAATAAGATACATAAGCGTAGCATCTTTATGTTCAACTTCTACTATCGAACCTACATTTAATAGAACTTCACCTAATACTTTTCTATTTTCTAACATGCCTATACTATTGGACAGCCATTCCTTAGAACAATCTGCACCATATAATAAGCAATTTATATTACATCCTGATTCATCAGCTTTGCAGATATCTTTTCTTATAATGCTTTTTAATTTTTCAAAATCTGTTTTAATAATTAAATCCTCCTATTATTAAGATTTTATTTACTAAGATTTATAGGCTCAACATAATATCGCAAATTAACTTATTTTACTAATAAATTCAGCAATCAAAAGAAGTTTTTCAGGAGATATGTTTGAGTTTTTAGCAAAAGTTACAACATTTAAATATTTAAAGTTATCTTTATATTCCAACATTTCAACGTCTAAATTAATATTTCTTCCAACTAAACAATCCAGCGAAATATTGAAATAATCTGCTACTTTTACTAACTTATCTATTGATGGGCAATTACTAACCCATCGTCTGATGGAATTGTTACTTAAGCCAACATTTCTTTCTAATTCAGCGAAAGTTAAATTTCTTGTTTCACATAACTGTGTTATATTTTCCACTAACCTAACTAACATATAATTGCACCTCAACTTTATTTGTCGTTGCAATAAATACTACACATAAATTTAAAATTCATGTATCATTGAATCTATTATTGCATTTTCATGAAAATTATGTTATTCTATTTATATAATATATTATACCACATTTTGTATTGTTTGTAAATTAAAATTTACTAAATATATAATATTTTAACTTAATTTTTTTAAGGAGACTAATATGATAAACCTATCAAAAGAATCAATTGAATATATTAACAAATACTTTCCATTAATTAAAGTACGAGAAGATAAAATTTTGATAAAAAGTGGAACTTATATGACAATTCCCTCAAAACTTTACCCATTAACTAATCAAAAAACTATAAAGTTGTTCTGTTACGCTAATACAGAAGAAATTGAAGACGAAAAAATACAAGAGATATATGATGTAATAAATATAAAAGTAGGTAGTTGTTATACCAATTCTCTAAATGTATTTAAAGCTCTTGTGTCTAATAATATTTCTGATGTTAAAACCTATGTAGGTTGGGTTATAATTGATGAAGTGCCAATACATCATTGTTGGACAGTATACAAAGATATTCATGTTATAGATGGTAGCGTTGAAAAAACTGTTTATTTAACTCATAAATATATTATAGAAAACAATATAACTGACATTAATGAGCAACGTAAGATACATGCTAAAGTAATTATTGAAAATAAAAAGAAGAATAATCATATGGTAAAAACCTTTGGGCAAGTAAGTCCTTTATGTTTTTATGTAGGAACTGAAGAGTATCCAATTAAAGGTGCAAACATATATAGTGAGTTAATAAAGAAATATCCTGACCATCCTTCATATAAATCAGCAGGAATGAATCCAAATGGAGCTTCCACTCTACAAAAAATGGTGCTTGATAAATAGATAATGGTATAAAATTTTAACTGTGTAATAGTGAAGCATTAAATATAAAAAAGAATGTGTTAAATTAAAATTTAATTTCTAAAGTAGTATGTGAAAGAGAGGAACTTTATTATTGAAATATATAATTTATGCAATATTTATTGCCTGTATTGTTGGATATTTAGTAAGCTTTGCATTAGCAGAAGATAATGCAAGCAAGGAAAGTGTTAAGCAAACGCCTGTTGATATTATAAAAATGGTTGTAAGTGTACTTGTTGCTTTAATAGTAGTTGTTTTAATTGCTGTCAAGTTATATTTATTTTTCATTAACTAAACTAAAATTTAACTATATAACATTCCATATACCAATAAATAAAATAGTAATAAGTAATCACTCCAATTTTAGCAGAATATAATATATTTGAACAAAAAATAAGGTATTTGACAATATTATATGAGGAGTAAATTAATTGAAAAAAGGTATACTAAATGACAACTTCCCTGTTATTAGTTTTGACAAGTTGTATCATGTTGGAAATATGAACAAAGAAGATAAGAAGTTAAATAGTTTAGAAGGTGAAGGATTATCAGTATCGCTATATCCTGACGAATGGAAAGACATTGCTTCTTTATCTGGCAATCTATTTTCTTTAATCAAAGCAAATAATTATTTTTTAGATTTTCACGAGCTTAATGACGAACAAAAGAGTATTATGATTAAATGGGGTTTAGAAAATAACTATATTAAGAATTGCAAGATTTACAAAGTTTCATTTTATAGTGGTGATTTGGATATGAATGTTTCATGTAACTTTGTAAATTATGAGGAAGCTCTTACAGAAGTTTGCAATGAAGAGGATATAGAGATATTAGACGGTTATATAGCAACTGATAAAATGATTGAAAGAACCTTAAATGAATGCGAACCATCAATTTGTATAGATTTATTATCAACCATATATGTAGAAGATGTTCTAAAAATTGATGGTGTTTACTGGGAAGATATTTTAGATACGTCTATCTTATCTGCTCCAAGAGGAGTTATTAATTTATCTCAAATAAAAAATTGGGACATTAAAAAAATCAATTAATTTAAAACAATAGTATTTCAAGCAAAACAGTAGATTAGCTACTGTTTTTGTTTTATTATGGAAAAATTCATATTGCTAAATTATTATATAAATGATATAATCTATTTCGAACAAATGTTCGGAAAATACATAAGGGAAGAAGGGGATATTTATTGAAATGGGTAAAAAATATAGACTGTAACATAAGACATGAAATAGAAAGATTTGTTAGGAGAATAAAAAATATAAATGTTCCAACCGATAAATTATCTGAATATATTGAGAATAAATATTCAGGCATTATATTGGGGATAGGAAGTACTTGCTATGTTTTTGATATAAAGGGTTACGCAATTAAATATATACACTCCGAAGCTAAAAATAACTTATTTGGTGACAATATATATCCACATCAATCAAATGTATGCATTAACTATAAACAAGATTCTGATATTCTATTAGCTATGGGTAAAAAAACATATTTGCCTGTACTTTATGGCTATGAACGCAATATAATAGTTATGGAAAAAGTTACTGGTAATACACTCGAAGATTTAATATATAGAGAAAAATTAGAGGTAGAAACTCTGAAAGAAATTGGAAATAAAATTATTTATATATTCACTGAATTTATCAATAAAGGAATATTACCTACGGATGTATTCTTTGATAACATATATATTTGTAATAATAACGAAGTAAAAATCCTTGATTTTAACAGGTTCGTAAAGATTAATGAAATAAAGAATAGATACCTGTTTATAGACTTCAAAAAACCTCCTGAGCAATTAGCAAAAGAATACTGGTATAAGTTAGCCATGTTTGAAATGTCTGAATATTCTTTATATTTATTTGGTATATTATCTCCTGAATATTACAGAAAATCATGTTCCCTGGCATCTGCATTAATAGTTTAAAAATAAAAAGAAGCTGTCCGTCTATTACTAATAGCTTCTTTTTATATTATGTTTCTATAATTTTATAACTGCTCATTATTTTTTAATATATTCTTATTAGCAAATCCTTTAATACTACATTATTATATTCAGTTATGCTCTCTTATTTTGCTTCAATTTTTAAACTTTTGCAGATTCATTTTCTGCATCAATAATCCCATCCTATAAACCATTTTATTTTAATTTTTTTACAAATTCTCGTAAAATCTAAAACTTTTATTATTTTAACATATAAAGTTCTGAACTTTCTATTATTTTAAATGATTTTTTATTACTTCATACCTTTATCTTTATCGTTTATATAAGAAGTATAATCTATATTAGAATATACTACTAAAAAACCAAATAATTTTGGATAATAAAAATAATCTACTTCATAATTACTTTTATCTATATTTTCTTCTTTTTCATTCATTTGTTCTAATTGTGTTAGTTCTACTTTCCTTAAGAAATCTTCCACTTCATCCTCTATATTATCTACCGTAAAAGGAACATAATTATCTTTAAAGGAATATGTTTTATACTTTTTAAAATACATTTCATTGATAAATGCATTGTTTTTTTTATGATACTTTAAATAAACTACTGATTGTCCTATGGTTAATGCATTATTATCTTCTCCTAATAACTTATTGTACATACTTTCATCCCAAGTAAAATCAAGACTGCTATTATTAGGATTAGTAAAATGTATTCTATAAACAGGCTCTTTTCCATTTTCTTTTAATTTACTTATGATTTCTGCCTTATATAAAACTTCTTCAGAAGTAAAAATTGCATAACTCACATCAGATTTATCGTAAGTAGGTGTTTCATTTTTATTACTACAGCCACTTAGTATAATACTTACTGCCATTATAAAAATATTTAATAATTTTTTCTTCATAAAAATTTATATTTCCTCCTCTTATATTAAATTATTTCCAAACCATTTTCAGCTTATAAACCACGAATTAATAGAATTATTCAAAACAGTAAGGTTATATATATTCACCTCTTATATGTCCACTTATAACTCCTGCTTCTTGCATTTCTTCCATTATATTCTCAACCTTTTCTTTCACTAAAGATGCTATCTTATGAGTAGGACTATTTTCTAATATACTCTGGTAATCATATGGCTGTAAAAAATCTTCATCTAAAACCGATATATCTAAATCTGTTACATCGTTTTTATTGATAGATATGTAAAAACATATATCATGTCCTAACCCTCTATTTAAACTCCAATAGTTTTTATTAATATTATGAAAACCTATCTTTTTCATTTCTTCTTCACTTAATTCATGGGCTTTAATACATACATTTACTCCATGTTTATTAGTTTTTATTTCCATTTACATTCCCCTTATTTACATATTCGGTTTTGCTTCTATTACCTCATTATTATATAAATATTGCCAGTTCAACTAATTTTTATTTTATGTATAATATATTATACCACAGTATATATTTTTTGTAAATTATATTTTATATATTTAAGATATTACGATATACTTTGTTAATTATTTAAAAAGCTATAAAATAAAAACAGCATTCTCTAAAAACTAAGAATACTGCTTTTACGTTTCTATTTGATTTTTAACAGTTATCTCTGCTATGAGCATGAGTTTTATGTCTTCATCCCGACTTTATCATTAATTTACTATATTAGGCAATTAATAATTTTAAATTTTCTATTTCTTCTCTCATTACATTTTCTTCAGAGCTTAAAATGTTAAGAATTTTATTACCAGTTAATGAATAGGACATTCCATAATTAATTATAGTACATATATCTTCATACGTTAAAGATTTATATTCATTAAATTCTTCATTAAATTCAACATATACATAATCTTCTTTAAAATATGACATTTTATCTATCAGGCTATTATAATATGCCTTAACATCTTCAGCTTCTCCAAACTTCATAAGACTGCCATTTTTATCTATCAAAATAGCAGGTTTTCTAATTATGATTCCATCATTTGTGAATAAATCACCAAACTTGTCATTTACTTTTAACTTCATATTTCACCTCTTAATTTAATTCCATATCTAAAGTTTTTACAATTTCTTCTTTGCTGTCATTCTCAGTAGCAGTCCATTCTATTTCACAATAATCATCTTCTTCATAATCAAATATTACACGAATCTGGTAATAATAACTTTTATAAATATTACTATACATATACTCTGTTTCAATGGTTGCCCTTTTTTTACTACTATTAGATATTATTTTATATGTTATTATATTATTCCCTAATTGATTAGAAATCATCCTATCTACCAATTCTTCAATTTGATTTAAAGGAAACTCTCTTATGGCTTTCTTATTATTAGTCTGACTATGTTCTTCATTTTTAATTTCTTTAGCCTGTTTGTCCTTTAATCTTTTAATTTCCTTTGAAGCTTCCTTTTTAGTGGCAAATATAACTCTTTTCCCAAAATTTTTCAGACTGTATTCGATAGGAATATTAAATTTACCCCAGCCACTCTCCCTGTATCCATGAGCTGTAATATTGTCTTCAAAAATCTTTATGCAATTTATTTTAAAGGATAAAGGTTTTTTATATCTTTCATCAGCAATCCAAACTATATCTCCTACTTTACATGGAAATTCTATAACTGTCTTATCTCCGTTTTTAAGTTCTGGTGCTGACAATAATAAATCATTTAAATTTGACACAACATCTTCTAACGCATTTCTTATTCCAAAATACATATCAGAATCTTCATAATGTTTTGTATTTTTATTTTCACTTATCTCTTTTTCATATTTTTTAATAAGTTCTTTTAATTTTTCTTCCATAATTAAATAATTTCTCCTATTTTTTATTTTATATATTCAGTTATGTGATAATTTTGCTATTCATTTAAAAATTCGATTACACAAAATATCAAATATATTATGAAAGCAACTACTACATCTCCCCAAATTACCTTAAAAAGTAATTTTAAAACCTCTAATATTTCATAAAATGTCATTTTTATATTTCAGTTTTTCTCCTGTTCAAATTGTTATATTTAAATAGCTCCTATTTATTATTTTTATTATTATATGTATAATACTGAGATTAATAAAGTATCAAAACAATAATTAAGTGAATACCCCCTCTACTTATTAAACCTTAGTAGTTATGAAGGTATTCACTTATGATTAAAGTTCATAATTTGAAATTGTATTTCTTGAAGCTCCATAACTTAAATATCCTTCATTAAAACCTACACTATTAAATGTATCAGTAATAAATTGTTTAATAGACGAAATTTTTTCTTTTGAATTAGTTATGTATTTTGCTTCATTATTTATCTGGTCTAAGCAAGTTATCGCAAGTTTTGCATTAAAGTTTAGACTTTTTGCATATTTTAAGTCATTTCGTATGGTTTTTCCAAGTAAATCTATATCAAGTATTCCAAATCTTAATGTTCCTTGATATGGATTTGGCACATTTGTCAAATCTATAATCTTTTCATATGGTTTATTTCTTGTTTCAGTCGGGAATGTCCCTACACCATGTCTTGTAAGGTACGCTCTTGTAACATAAATAATTTCTATATCTTCTTTTTCAAATCCTATTCTATTTATGAGTTCTACTACATTTTTAATGCCTGTGTTTGAACGGGTGACATATGGGAAATACTCATGTCCCTGGTCGAGCATTAATCCCTGTGCTCCCTCAAATATAATATTATCAAATTCTTGTAGGATTCCAATGTCTCTCACTTTAATTTTATCCAACATATTGTTAATGTCATATATATAATTCTCTATAATTCCTTCGTTATTAAGTAAAGAACAATATCTTTCAGGTACAGAAGATACTCCTAAGTTATAAAATCTATTCATATTATATTGTTCTTTGATTATAGCTAACTTTTCTCTTAGTAATTGTTCATTAAATAAATCATTAACAGTTATTTTGAATTTTTCATCTTCTAAACTTCTTGTAATCGTCTCATTAAAACCAAGACCACAACTTCCATGTTTTAAATTTCCTCTAAACGCTTCAACAGCTTGATTAATAATCATATCAAAAGGGGTAGTTACAATACAATTTTTATCAACATAAACAATAGGGTTTACTCCTAAACTATTTAGGCTATTAATTTCTTTTTCAAAAGTCATTGGATTAACAACGAAGTATTCGCTAAGATAAGTAGGTTTGCCAGTAAAAGAACCTGCACCAAAATGCCCAAACACATGTCTCTTACCATCAGGAGTTTCTATTGTGTGACCTGCTTGTGCTCCCCCATTAAAGCGAACAACTATAGCATTTTCTATTCCTGCTGATAAATAATCAGTCATTAACCCCTTTCCTTCATCTCCAAAATTGCTTCCTATGACTACTTTTATATTTTTCATAATTAACCCCCTCTTTTTCTCTTAATAGAAGGAAGTTAGGTTAAAACCTAACTATACCTCCTGCAGTATCTATCTTACTTAAAGAACTAACCGCTTTTTCCACAACCAATGAAGTTGAACCATCCCAGCTCTTAATAACTTTGTCTGTGTCAGCTCCATTTTCTATTTGTAGTGTAGAAACAATGACCTCTGCTAACTTAGTATGGTCAGATAGTCTTATAGCTCTTTGACCTAATAATTCTGTCCAAGCATTTACCACTTGCTCTCCTCTACTTCTAAAATAATTACCATTTTCGACCATAATATGATAAACTTCATATTGCCTTGATACCATTGTTAATAATTCTTGTACTTCAATCTTATCAAATTGTGGTTTAATTCCAAATACTCTTTCTATATCACAACCTCTTAAATAAGGTGTCGGAAGTTCATCTCCAATAGTAAATAAGTATCCTTTCTTTCCACGCTTTTCAAAACTATCAATTCTTGTATACATTGAAGCAAAGTACCAAGCTAAAGCATATGATTCATAATTATTTCCTCCACCACCCTTTTCAAGGTAAATTTTAGATAATTGTTCGGCAATACGAATATCTGCTTCAAATTGTGTTGCTTGAAGTGGTGCTCTATCTCCTTCCTCTACATCTCCAATACCTAAAAACATGATATGTGGGTCTGTAATCGGTTTTCTGTTATATACTTCTGTTGCAAGTGTTTTTAATCCATCCCTTGCCATTACATCAAGTACTGAACCCATTGAACCCGTAACATCAAGTGCTACAATAAGTGGACTTGATAATGGGTTATCTACTGAATCACATGATTCTCTCATTTTAATATCTTTCGGGTTTAAATCTTTATCAATATTTTTTGCAGTATAAATTTCTTCAACAGTAGCCTTTCCTATTATATTTTTAGTTGCATACCTTACCCAGTCGCTTTCTTTCCATCTTCCTTCACCCATAATTTATTACCTCCTATTATTTTTATTATATAATTCTTCTTTATTAACAATCATTTCAATAAATTTTCTTTCTCCAAAGCTTTCTTCTAAGACTTTTCCCCATTTTGAATATTCTTCTAATGCACTTTTTGATGATGAAGTACCTCTTAACCAATTCGTTAATGGAAGGGGGATATCATTCATTTGTACTAATTTTGTTCCATTCTTATCCCCTAAAAGCTCTCTTCCAATCATTCTAACAGATTCTAAATCTGTCAATAAGCTACCATTCTTCTTGTTTTTTATATGTGGAGGCATAATAGTGTAGATTTTTTCTGGCACTCCTATCATTTTCTCCCCTTGATTTACTGAATACCACCACCCACCTAAAAGAACTCCACTATGATATTTTGGTGATATGAAATATGTTTCTAATGATATTGCATTATGAGATATTCCTGAATAATCAAAATAGCATAAAAGATTGTATAAACTACTTAGTATCCATGCCACATGTCGAGGTGAAACTCTTTCATCATAATAATTAAAAATATCTTTTAAAAGGAATACATCTGGTGTTTTATCTATAATTAATCCAATTTTATAATCAATTGTTTCAAAAGTCGCTTTTATTTTAGGAAGATACCTCGATATTTCTTTTTCCATATTCTCATTTGCATACTTAAAATCATTGATTGTTCTTTTAGCATTTTCAACTAAATCACTATTTTTCTTGTCTACTATAAAAGCTACTGAAGCATCACCTACATACATTGTTCCTAATTCAAAAGAATGAGATTTGTGATACTTTATTTCATTTACATTACCATTTACTCCTGATAGCTTTATAACTCCTGGTTTTTTATATGTGCCAGTCCTAATCATCTCAACACATTCGTTATAAAGTTTATTAACATTCGCCATTACTTCATTTGATTCTTTTGAATTGCTATTTAAATCAGGATGCCACTGTTTAGCTAATTGTGAATACTTCAGTTTAATTTCATTTATATTGTCAGAAAATAACTCACCAGCTTCTTTAATATTTAATATTTCACTTGCAGATAACATCTCACTACCTCCTTTCCTGAAATTTGATAATATCGTTTTGTTATTATCTATTTGATATTATCATTATAATACTAATTATATTATATGTCAATATAAAATATTCCAAATAATGTTCTATATAGTTTTAATTAATAATTACTTTTCTATGTTAGTGAGTAAAAGTTTATTATGAATGTACTTGTTTTGGATTTATAGGGACTTATTTACTATTTAAAGGCTATAATGTTAATATCTCGCATTAGTTGTTAGTGATTTTATGTCCTCTTAAAATAGTGTTTAAATGGCTTTAAAAACAAAAGAAAATAGAAAAATAACAACGGATTCATTATTGATGCGTAAAACTAAAAATCACGTCAAAGTTCACAGTGGTTTTTACATCAAATTTTGATAAACATTATAAACAAATAATTGATGCATATAATACAATGTGAACCATTATAATGTAGTTCAATAACGAACATCTTAACAGGTTAAATTAATATTTGGAGGAAACAAAAATGACAGGAAAAATGATGAATTTTGATGGTGTTCCATTATTTATTCCAAACGATATAAGTATCCAAACAACAGAATTTTATATTAGTTACAATGACAGGGATACATCTTTGTATGGTGATGTCACTACTGCTTTAGTGCAAAATAATCCAGTAAAGTTTTTAATATTGAATGGTAATCATTCTAAAGAATATAAGGAGATAATATCAAAAGGTGGTGGTTACTCAGATTGTTTGGAATATTTTAAAAACAACCTTGATAAAAAGTCCAAGTTCAGTGAAAACTGGGATGAAACAATAATAGTTGAAGAAGATGGAAGTCTTCATGTTGTTAAGGATTTCAACAATTAGATAAATTGAAATTTGAACGATTAGCTAAGAAATAGCAGAGGATAAGAAAATTTATCCTCTGCTATTTCTGTAAAGCTGTTAAATAAAAAAGTAATCGCCATAATCCTTGATTTGTATAGTACAAAAGCACATGTAATTTTACATGTGCTTTTGCTTGTGAAAATTTGTGATTTTGCTTTTCTTTTTGCTTTATATTAGAGTTGGGGGGAGAAATATTATTAGTTAATATCTCTATTAATTGAATACCCATTTTTATCAAGGCTAAACCCTAATTCTTTAAATTTTTTAATATGTTCTAAAACAAACGCCTTTCCTTTTTCTTCTGCCTCTTTTTCGGTCTTAAAAACCTTTAAATTCCAATTATTTAAAATCCAACCAAGATTATCTAAAGTTAGAATAATATGTTCTGTTCCCCTGAATCTTGTATGACATGATTTGTCCATTCCACAACGACCATCTATCGTTTTGGGAAACAGTTTATCAAATAATTCTTTTTGAAATAAACAAGCATCGCAACAGTTTGTATTAAATCTATATACCGTTTGTCCTAATTCAACAGGCAATGTGATTTGTTTTTTATCTTCACTTATAAAATTCATTATATACCCCTTCTTTCCTTCTTAATTTCCTCTGTTAGTAAAAAATAAAATTCATATTTTTTTATAAATCTTTATCTAAAGGTACTTCAAATACAATATCTTTGCCATTAGCATCAACTATACATTGTGCTATTTTTTTTATTAAATTTTCTGTTTTATTACATTCAAATCCAAATCTGCCTAATATTATTTGTTCATTTCCATTTACTGCTATCAATTCCATACAATCATTTCTATGATTTGTTTTTAAAGCGTAATTTGTTAAACAACATATTACATCATTATATTGTGATTTAATATATACCATGATTTTTCTCCTTTAGAATATCAATTTTATTTACTTCTTCAACGCTTTCTACCTCAACTCTGCAACGACCTCTTAATTGTAAATATATTTCATCACATTTTGATTGTGCAATTTCTTTTGCTTCTTCGATATCTCTTACACTATATACTCCACCTACTTCAGAAACATTAATTACTATTTTATAATCTTTCACTGTTATTTTCCTCCATTAAATATAAAGTTGCCATTTATCATAGAAATTTAATTCCTGCAAGCTTACCTTATATCACCTATTATGGTTAAATGTTTAGTATTTATCATTTCTTGGTCAATATCCCAACCAACACTACTTCCATGCCTACTTTCAAAGCCTATAAAAACTTTCCCTTTCATATTTATGCCTACCACAACTTCACTGGCTGAACAGCCACGTAAAGTGGCAATATGTCCTGTTAATAAAGGCGTACCATTATAATCGTATAATCCAGTAGGGGTATGGTCTGGAATCCACTGAGACGATATACAACAGTTATCTCCCAAATAAACTAATTCTTTATCAGTATCAAGTTTCATAAATTCCACCTATTCTTTACCACTTTTCTTTTTAATTTCCTCTGTTATTAAATATGGAGTACCATTTGCCATAAATTTAACTCCTGTAACCTTTATAGATTGGTTATTTACTATTACAGTAATATCTTTATTTCTTAAATTTCTTACTGGTTGCTTTCCTAATTTATCAAATAACGTCAACCACTGCATAATAATCCTTCTTTCTTCTTAGTTGCCTACAAAAACTACTTCATCGTCACTTGTGAAGCTTTTTTCTACATTAAATCCAAACATATTACTTAAAAAACAAGAAACATTTTTTAAATTAAGCACCATTGTTTTGTAATCGCATTCATCAAAAGCTTCTTCTAACGAGCAATCTAAATTAAGTTTTTCGATAAATTCTTCTGGAATTTGTTTGTCAGTATACTTAATTACTAACACAAACTCAAAATCTTGTCTATCAGCCTCTGCAGATTTAATAAATGAATAATTATCAGTCAAATATTTATTTATTTTGTGTTCTGCTTCTTCCCATGTCATGCAAACTGATTTAGAAATATGAATTTCGTCTTCATAACCAACTAAAGTAGTTTTATAGACTTTAGAAATCCAAATATACTTACTTTTATCCTTAACATTATCCAACATTAAGTTACCTGTAAATTCTTTTTTTTGTGAATCAATAACCCATCCTGCTTTTTCTAATAAAGCAACATGTTGTGTTCTTTCATCTTCATTTTCATATATATATTTTTCATATATTTCACTTGCGACCTTTTTCATATCAACTGTTTCATTTTTCTCACTAAAAACCTTTTTCATATTTATTCTCCTTTTATTATGTATAATAGTATTCCTTCTTTATATTTGTAAATTTTTCATTTACATATTGTTACTATTATAGAGAATACTTTACTAAATTATTATTCTTTTGGCATTTCAAAGACCACATTTTAAAATATCACAGGTTGTAGCTACCTAAAAATATTTGACAACATAAACGTATCCAACTTATTGCATTTGTCTCAGTTATTTCAAATATTTTTCCAGAATATACATATGCACTAAATACAAATATTGTCATCATACCTCTTAATGCAATTAATATTAAATGATAAAGTACTGTTATTTGTATTAGCAATTTTATTGTTTTACGAACAAAATTTCCTATTTTACTTAATACTAAATTCCTATTCATTTGGCATCTCAAAAATTATGTTTTTATCCTGTGAATTAATGCAATATGCCTCTGCCATTACTTCCATAGTTCTTACTACTGAAGAATATGTTCCCAGCAATACTTTTGGCTTTTTTATATTTTTAGGTTGTCCAAATAAATTACAACCATTTTGTTCTAATTGTAACACTTCTTGTTCTTTTCCATTTTGGTCTAATATTTTCATAGTTCCTCCTATAAATTTATGTTTTAAACGATATTGATATATTGTATTAAGCTTTAACTAATTAAACTATATACCCATCTATTTTAGTAATTTCTCTTACATTTACCCAAAGTAAACAAGACCAATCAATAATTTGTACCTTTTCCTCTGCTTCTTCCTTATTATCTGCTACAACTAATATAGTTTCAGAATCATTATCATCCATTAAATCAACTTGATATAGTTTTATATTTTACCCTTTCTCTTTATAAATCTTTTATATCAAATACAATGCCTTCACAGTATTTATTACCTTCACAATATATATAAAATGTTTCATGCGGAATTGTGGTTTCATATTTGAAAACAAAACTCCTATCATGCAATACTTTTATGATTTTAGCTTTTTCTTTTGCTCTCATAAAATACTTACATTCACACTCACATTCTTTGATAATACCATCTTTTTCAATATATATCTCAACATTTCCATAACTGCCAACTTCATCATAAATTGCACCTTCAAATTCAGTACAATCATCAGAAAATCCGAAAACAATAACATATCCTAATTCTTTAGCTATTTCTATTTCTTCTTTAGTTAATTCATTTCCATATTCTCTATTATTTAAGCTATTAGCAAATTCTTTAATATCTATTTTATTCATTTTGTTCTCCTACTTTTAAAATTTTTTATAATTTCCCTTAATTGGAATTTCTTTTCTGAATTAAATTACAATAATCAAAACACATCTGCATACCTTCTGGGATTATCTTTCCGCAGAACACACATCTGTTATCTATATTTACTCCCTCTATTTAATAGCAGTACTATCTTGATAATCTTTATTGATTATATATATTATACCATTAATGTTGACTATTGTCTATATTAACATTTTTATTATGCCTTTTTGAGAAAATAAAAAAGACACTATATTATAAGTGTCTTCAAATTTACTATTTACTATTTACTATTTATTAATTTGAAAATTTGCTTAAAGCAGTTGCAACAACATCTGATTTAAAAGGTTTTACAATAAATCCTTTAGCTCCTGCAGTTACAGATTCTAAGACTAAAGATTCTTGCCCCATCGCACTAACCATTACTACTTTTGCATTCGGATTTATTTTTAAAATATTTTTCAATGCTTCTATACCACCCATTTCTGGCATTGTAATATCCATTGTTATAATATCAGGAATATAGGTTTTATACTTTTCAATGGCTTCAACTCCATTATAAGCGTTACACACTACTTCGTATCCATTAGTTTTTAATACGCCTCCTAATACTGTATGCATAAATTTTGAATCATCAACTATCATTACTCTTTTCATTTTTATTAACACTCTCCATTTTATGATTTTATTCTTGATTTCTATAATTGTTTATATTATAATAGTCCATATCATAGACTATTGTCAAATACTTATTTGTTCAATATAAGTTTATTAGAAGATATAAATAGTAAATATCAAGGAGCTTCAATGTTAAGAAAAAAAATTAATAAAGAAATATTTGAAAATAAAAGAAATCATATACCTCATGGAAAATATTGTTACGATGCAAATACATCATGTCCATTTTGGGAACTTGACACATCAAAACAACTCTGTTCTAATGGATTTTGTCATTTATTAAAAAAGGGTGATTGGGAAGAAAACTTAAATGTAAATAATAATACTAAAGGAAACCTCTGGGATTGTATAAAAGAGTGTAATATTAATACTGAACATTTACTACTCCATTCCAATTAATTAAATACCTAATTTCATATGCATTTTAAAATATTGAAATAAGGCTAATATAAAAACTCTCTATATAGAGAGTTTTTTATTTTACAATATTAATTTTCAATTATTAAGTTTCCATCAGAGTCATAAATACTTATATTAAAATCTCTTGGAACTACAGTAACATTTATATCAATTGAGCTTGCTCCATCTAATGTTGTTAGTGTTACTACAGAAGTTCCTTCTTTTAATCCAACTATATTGTATTTAGAATTTCTTGCTTGTAATGCTTTTACTACTTTTTTATCTGATACAGTTGTTTTTATTTTCTTAGAAAGAGTTTCTTCTGGTATTACTACTGCGGAAAATTCATATCTATCCCCTACTTTAATAGTTATGTTTGTTTCGGGAACAATAATTCCGTCAACAGTACTTATTGTACTTACTAAGCAAGAAGCTGTATATCCACCATCTTCTGTTGTTACAGTTATTACTGCATCCCCAGCACTTACTGCATACACTTTACCTTTAATTACTTTTACTACTTTACTGTTGCTTGATGACCATTTAACATTTTTATTAACTGCATTTTCTGGGTAGACTGTAGCTGTTAGCATTTCATTTTCTCCAACTTTAAGTTCAATCATATCTTTATTTAAAGATACACCAGTAACAGTTGAATCAACATTAACTACAAAATCTATTTTTGCTTCATCAGAGTCCTGAGTTACAGTAGCTGTAATAGTTGCAGTTCCGTTTGAAATTGCTTTTATTTTTCCGTTTCTAATAGTAGCTATTGATTTATCAGAAGTTGTCCATTTGATTTTATAATCACTTAAAGATTTTGAATTACTTAAATCATCGGTAACAATAATTTCAAGTTCTTCACCAACATTTAAGTCTGCAGAGCTTATTTTGTTATCATTTTTATCAAGAATAAATAGTTTTTCTACATCTGATACAACTACAATAGTTGCTTGACCAGTAAAACCACCGTCTCTTGACTTGAAATGAACAACTGTTTCACCCTCATTTAATCCTGTAACAGTACCTTCTTTATCAATTCTAATTAAGCTTTTTTCTGCAATTTCATAAAGTATTGTTTGGTCAAAAGCATTTTCTGGATAAACTTTTACATCAAGTGTAAATTTTTTTCCAACTTCTATAATGACATTATCTGTATTAACCTTTAACCCAGTGACCATTGGTGTAACAGTTACCTCACATATAGCTTTGTATCCACCATCAACAGTTGTTACTGTAATTATTGCTTTTCCTTCTTTCACTCCTGTTACTACACCGTTAACAACCTTAGCTACAGCAGGATTATCAGTAGACCATGTTACATCTTTTTTAAATGCATCTGTCGGCAGTATATTTGCTGTTAATTTAACTTTTTCTCCGACATTTATGTCAAGATTTGTTTTATCAAGTTCTACTCCAGTAACTGTTGAATGTACATTTACTGTAAATTTTACCAAAGTTTCATTATCTTTTATTTTTGCAGTAATTATTGTTTGTCCTTCTGAAACACCTATAAGTTTTTTAGATGCATCTATTCTTGCAATTTTATTATTATCTGAAGTAAATTGAGTAACAAGAGTATCTATCTCTTCATTAATGTCAGAAGCAACAATAACTGTTTCAAGTGAAATTTTGTCTCCAACAAGTATATCTAAGCTACCCATATTTTCTGCATTAACCGCTAATGGATTAAATACAAATAGACAGCAAAGAATAATCAATGTCATTGACATTTTTAACAAATTATTATTTTTCATTTTTTCCTCCTTTTTTGAATTTATATATTATAGTTAGTTTTTTAATAATTAATTAATAAAAAAACAGCAATTTAAAATAAAATTGCTGTTTAATATTATTTTTAAGGCTTAGTTTATAGTATTACTTATTATATTCTTCAAGTAAAGCATCAGTAAGTTCTTTTCTAAAGTCTTTGTCAGTTGAATGAGCAATATCTTTAAACTCACCGTCTTTAGTTTTTCTACTTGGCATAGCAATAAATAATCCATTTGCACCATCCACAATTTTTATATCATGAACTGCAAATACATTATCAAATGTAACAGATGCAAATGCTTTTACTTTACTATCTCCCTCAAATTTATTCAATCTAACTTCTGTAATTTTCATCAAAACACCTCACTTTCTCGTAATTTCTATATAATACGTTCCAAATTCTTGAATTATAAAATAAAAAGTGTTTAATATGGTTTTATACTGCTTTACTAAATAAAAAGTTAAGTATTGATACCAATTTGAAGATTAAAAAACAGCACTATATAAATGCTGTTTCTTATTCAACTAAATTAACTTACTTATTTGATTAAATAATCTATATCTGCAAAATTATCTAAAAACAGAAAAGAATACCCCTCCATCTTCTAAAGTTGGGGATGAATTTTTACGTCTGATAAGACGTTATATGTATTGAAATTTCATCATTTAGATGATATAATAAGAACATAAGTTCTTTAAAAGGATGTGAATATACATATGCGATTGTCATTTAAATTCAAACCACAACTAAATAGTTTGCAAGCTAACATTATTGAAGAGTTAAGTTATCATACTACAAAATTATATAACATAGTTAACTATGATAATTTAACCTATGGTGTAAAATCATATTACAAAATGAATGAAGTATATAATTCTAATTGGCATAAGGAATTTCTTCATAGTCATAACTATCAGCATAGTCTAAAGGTTTTAGAGCAAAACTGGAAAAGTTATTTTAAATCAATTACTGATTTTAAGAAAAGCCTTTCAAAATACAATGGTATGCCAAAACCACCAAAGTATAAAAATTTAAATGATAGGAAAAATGAAATAATATTTACTTCTGCAGGAATTAGAATTAAAAACAATACTTTAATGCTTTCACTCTCTAAAGCTATGCAATTAAAATATGGTGTAAATAGTCTTAATTTTGAAGTTTCTAATAAACTTCAAAGCCTATTTAATTGGAATAGCCTTCAACAAGCAAAGATTTGCTGGAACAGTTCATTAAAAGAGTGGAGCATAATTTTAATATATCTAAAAGAAGAAGTGGTTTTATCAAATGACTTTAATAACATTATGGCAATTGACCTTGGTTTAAGCAACCTTGCAACAATGACATTCTTAAACAATGAAGAAAGCTATATAATCAATGGAAAACCACTTAAGTCAGTAAATAGCCATATTGATAAGAAGATTTCACATTTGCAAAGAATATCAATGCACATGGTTGGCAGTAAAAATCATAAGGATTCTAAAGAAATAACACGTCTTAGAACTTATCGTGAAAATTATATTAATAACTATTTGCATAAAGCAAGTAAAATTATCATTGAATTAGCACTAAAACATAAGTGTAGCACTATAGTTATTGGCGATATCCATGGTATTAAACAAAACTTAAACTACAATAAGACATTTGTTCAAATACCAATACTTAAACTAAAAGAAATGATTAGCTATAAAGCAAAA
>JAQSXU010000203.1 GCA_029256485.1 Clostridiaceae bacterium | reverse complement strand
TTGAAATATCATGCTAAGTTCACTATCATCTGGATTTGAATATTTCTTAGCTATTTCTGTAGTGCATCCCCAAGTCTCTCCAACTGTTAGTAAATCTTTACCGCTGAATGTTTTCTTATTCATTTCTCTAATATATTCATGAAGTTTTGGACCATTAGCTGTGATTTTTTCATCAGGAATCTTTCCAATAAGGTCAATAACATCCATCCTAAATCCGCCAATACCTTTATCAATCCAAAAGTTTATCATTTTATAAATTCTATTGCGCACCTCTTCATTTTCCCAGTTCAAATCTGGCTGTTTTTTACTAAATAAATGTAAATAATACTGCCCTGTAGTTTCATCATATTGCCATGCACTACCGCTAAATGTTGATCTTAAATCATTTGGTTCTTCTCCATTTACTGGATCTCTCCATATATAATAATCTCTATAAGGATTATCTTTTGATTTCTTAGCTTCCATGAACCATTTATGTTCGTCGGAAGTATGGTTTACAACTAAATCCATAAGAATTTTTATTCCTCTTTTATTTCCCTCCTTAATAAGATCATCCATATCTTCCATTGTTCCAAATTCATCCATTATATCTTCATAGTCGCTTATATCATATCCATTATCATCGTTTGGCGACTTATATACTGGAGATAACCATATTACATCTATCCCCAGTTCTTTCAAGTAATCTAACTTCTCTATTATTCCTCTTAAATCTCCAATTCCATCTCCATTGGAATCATTAAAACTCCTAGGATATACCTGATAAACAACACTTTCTTTCCACCATTTTTTATCCATGTCTTATTCTCCTTTTAATATTACTTATTTTATTTCGTTTAAATGTATTTTTATTATTTTACAGCTCCAGTGACAATACCATTTCTTATCCATTTTTGTGCAAAGATGTATACAATAAAAATTGGTAATAATGCCAGCAAGTATGATGCAAAAGCCAGATTATAATTTGTGGTAAATTGAGACTGGAATACATATTGAACTAAAGGCAATGTAGCCATTTCTGGCTTGCCCAAAATGATAAGTGGCAACATAAAGTCATTCCATGTCCACAAACAAGTGGTAATTGCAACTGTAGCATTAATAGGCTTTAGTAAAGGGAATATTATTCTCCAAAATACTTGAAATGTTGATGCGCCATCTATTGTAGCTGCTTCTTCAAGTGAAACTGGAATTGATTTAATGTAACCTGAATATAAAAATATGTTAAAAGGTAATCCAAATACAACATATAAACATATTATTCCAATGATATTATCCATACTTAGCATATTTACTTGCTTTACAAGAGGCAGCATAATTATTGGAAATGGTACAAACATAGCACTCAAAAAGTAATAGTATAATGCATTAAAAAATTTTTTCTTTCTATTTCTAGCTATAGCATATGAAACTAAAGAATTTGAAAGTATTGTAAGAATTAATACCGAAATTGTTATTGTTAAACTATTTTTTAGAGCATCAAAGAAATTTGTCATTTCAATAGCTTCAGTAAAATTTTCAAAACGCAATGACTTTGGAAATGATAAAGCACTAGGTACCATATCTTGTGGAGATTTTACAGCTATTAATATTGTTAGATACAATGGAAATATTATAGCCACCAAAGCTCCTGCTATCATAAGCGTAGTTACTATCCAATTGGTTTTATTTCTCCTCATAGTACTTTTTCCTCCCTCTTTTCAAGGACTCTAAGCTGAAATAATGATATTGCTACAATTACTATGAAATAAATAACAGCATTCGCAGATTGATAAGCAAAACTTCCTTGATTAAATCCTCCGTTATAAATTACATAAGAAATTGATTGAGTAACAGTTCCAGGTCCTCCTCCTGTCATAGCTACAACCTGATCAAATACCATTAAAAATCCTTTCATACATAAAACCATATTAATTGTGAAAAATGGTGCTATTAATGGAAATGTTATGCTTTTAAATCTTTGCCATGAACTAGCGCCATCAATATCACAGGCTTCGTAAACATCAGTATCAATTGTCTGAAGTCCAGATAAATATATGATTGTATTAAAGGCTATGGATTGCCATGCTGCTACAAACACTATTCCAAGCCATGCAAGTTTTTCATCACCTAAGATGTTTTTACTAAGCATAGAAATGTTCATAGTCTCTCCAATGTTTGGTATAACATGAGCAAATACAAAATTGAATATAAATGCTACTATTAAAGTTCCTAATATGTTAGGAATAAAATATATTGACTTTAAAGTATTTTGAAATTTAATTTTTGAGTTTAAACCTACAGCAATTAAAAGACTTAAAATGTTTACTATAATTGTAGTTATAATTGCAAATTTGAAAGTAAAAATGTACGCATGCATAACATTACTATCTTGAAATACTGCAATATAGTTTTTTAATCCAACAAAACTCCAATCGCCATACCCTTTTGAATTGGTAAAACTATAAAATACACCTTCTAAAAGAGATAATGTATGAAATATAAAGAATAACAAAACTGCTGGTATAGTCATAATATAAAAAGCTTTTTTCTTTTTCAAAATTTTCAGCCCCCTATTATTTTTTCATTTAACAAATAAATATTATTAACATATAGCATAGGTTGTCCTAAATTCAGTCTATTTTCCTAGAAATATTATTTTTCGTGATTATCAATAAATATCTAGCTACAGTCATCTTTTAGGACATCCTTATGCCTTTTATTTTCTCCTATTTATTGTTTACTATTAGCTTTATCGTATTCAGTATCAAGTTGTTTTAAGAATTCTGCCTTATCTTTTTTACTATAGAACCCTTGAACTAAACTTGCTGCATCAAATGAGCTTGGATAGTAGTGATCAGGGAAAACACCTATTTTTCCATTTTTAAAGCTTTCTTGCACATCTGTTACACTTTGATCATCTTGTGTAACATCTTTAACTGCAGAAAATGCGAATTGATCTTTTATATATTTTTGAGCATTCTCCTTTTGAGTCATAAATTCTATAAAATTTTTTGCTTCATCAGAGTGTTTTGACTTACTTGTTATTCCAAATAACACATCTATACCAGATACTATATTATTTTTAGATGGATCGTTACTTGCAGGTAATGGGAACATACCTAGATTTATATTAGGATTTGCTTTTTTTATTTCACTAATAGCCCAATTACCTTGTAAATACATTGCTGATTTGCCTTGTGCAAAGGCTACATTACCATCATTGTATGATACTCCTAAAATATCTTCTTGCCCAAGAGTTCCTATAATCTCCATCTTGTCCACTATTTCTCCATGTGTAGCTTCAAAAGTTGTTTTTCCTGCTTTCTTATCAGCCAAGAAATTACTAGGCTCTAAATCACTAGCTATAACATTCCAGAAACACATCCCAGTCCATGCATCTTTAAGTGTCAAATAAAGTGGCAATTGACCTGCATCTTTAATTTTTTTCGATACAGTCATGAATTCATCCCAAGTTTTAGGAATTTGCAATCCTAGCTTAGAAAATATATCTTTATTGTATAAAATTCCATCGGCATTAGTAGCATATGGAACACCATATATTTTTCCATTATCATTACTTGCTATGCCATGAAGCATATCTAAATATGGTTTTTGTATGTTTTCAATAATGCCATCATTAGTAAGATCAACAAGAGCATTTGCATCTACTAGTGCACCATAGTTTACATCTGCACCTAAAGCTACTAGATCAGGCATATCATTTTTAGCAAGTCTTGTTTTTAAAACAGTACCAGCATTTGCAGGTGAATTGATTGAAATTTCAATATTAGGATTCTTTTCTTGAAATTCATTTGCTAATGATTGTAATATTGTTTTATTTTCCGCCTTAGTTGAAAATAACTCTAATTTTACTTTTCCATTTTCTGCGCTGCCTCCCTTAGAACCACATCCTGCTAATAATGAAGTTCCAATTACTGCACTAATAGTAATTGACATTAGTAATTTTAATTTTTTATTCATTTCTATTCCTCCTATTTTGTAATTCAGTATACGATTACGTAGGTTTAATATTATATTAATCATACTATTTTAGGTATATTAACCCTAAAAAGTACATTTTAATATCTATTTTTATTTATTAATACTTAATCGTTTACGTAAACCATAGAAATTTACGTAATAATTTTCTGTAAATCTTATATTAAACTATATTACAAAGTTTAAAACTTAAAATTGTATATAAAACTTGTACTATAGCTTAATACTATTATATAAATAATCATTGAAATATCTTATGTTCCTATAATCTGTTATATGTAATTGCTATTAATTTTCTACATTTCACCCACAATTGAGCACTTACCATACTATAGCTGTAAATATAAATTTATTAGTGGAACTTATATCTCTTTAATTTTTTTCACTGTTTCTCTTTCTATAATTTCAAATGGCATTATTATGCTTTCAACTTTTTCGTTGTAAGAAATTCTCTTTACTAACATTTCAACAGATTTTTTACCCATATCATATAAAGGTTGTGCTACTGTTGTTAAAGGTGGATATGACATTTCAGCTATATTTGTGTTATCATAACCTATTATAGAAATATCCTCTGGCACTTTTAATCCATTCTTATGTGCTACAGATAATGCTCCAACAGCACAATCATCAGATACTGCAAAAATAGCTGTAAATTTCTCACCTGTTTTTAGAAGTTCATTCATTCCTTCAACTCCATCTATAAAGCTAAAACCTTTTTCTTTAATAAGATTTTTCTTAATAGGTATGTTATTATCTCTTAATGCTTGCAAAAATCCATTTAATCTCGGTACTCCTGCTATAGGATCTTCAGTCGGTCCAGATATAATTGCTATTTCTTTATGGCCATTTTCAATTAAATATGTGGTAGCTGAATAAGAAGCTTGATAATCATCAACCTTAACATAAGGCAATGAATACTTATACGATAATCCTGAAACAAGAACTGTTGGAATATGCGAATCTATTATTCTTTTGCATAAAGTATCATCTGGAGGTATGCTGCAAACAATTAATCCATCTACCTGTCTTTCAGATAATACCTGAAGATATTCTGACATCCTCTCCCACTTATCTCCACCATTACAAATTATAACGCTATAATTATTGCGTTGTGCAAAGTCTTCTATTCCATTTAAAATTTCTACATAATATGTAGTGCTTATTTTAGGACGTAGCACCCCAATAGTTCGTGTTTCTTTAACCTTTAGATTTCTTGCAATGGCATTTCTTTGATAACCAAGTTCATCCATAACTTCAATTACCTTTTTTCTAGTTTCTTCAGAATAGCCATCTAGATTATTTATTATCCTAGAAACTGTAGCTACAGAAACATTAGATTTTTTAGCCACATCTTTAATTGTGGGTCTTTTAATATTACTATTCATAACATATTCCTCTTTTTCAGTAAACGTTTAAGTAATTAAATCTTATCATAGTTGTATTTAATTGTCTATATTTTTTATATAATTGTTTCTCTTCCAGAGGATGAATGGCTCTATAACTACCTCCTTTCCTTTGGCACAACTCTTGAAGTTATAGAACCTAGAAGTGTACGCAATGAAATTACAAATCGTCTAGAGACTATGGAAAATAAATATCTTTCCTAAACTTGACATAATGTCGTCAAGTTTACTTGATTATACTAACTAAGAAAACAAATTTATTTAGAAGGAGGTATTATTGATTATGAAAAATACTTTATCACTCGATATTAACAAAGAACTAGATGGTAGACGCGTACTTGTGACAGGCGGAACTAAAGGTATTGGTAGAGCTATTGTTGATCGTTTGTTTAATTCTGGTGCAACAATAATAACAACTGCACGAACTATGCCCAATGATTTACCAGATTCTGTAGGCTTCATTCAAGCAAATGTTAGCACACCAGAGGGTACTGAA
>JAQSXU010000202.1 GCA_029256485.1 Clostridiaceae bacterium | reverse complement strand
TCTTGAATTAATTTTATATCTCTTGAATTATTTCTTGATATACTTGCTTCTAAAAATTTACTAAACTCATCAAAAACAATAAACATTCCATTGTAATTTTTTGTTTCACATAACTTATAATTAATTTCTTCGTATAATTTTATAATATCTGCATTTATCAATGGATTAAATTCTATCCCAGAAGCTATTTGTGGATGTATATTTTTAAAAACTATATATACTTTTTCATCATAATTTTTCACTTTACTAATAAATTCTTTTATTGAAATATCTTGTTCTCCCAATTTATTGATAAAAAGTTTAAATGTTTCTGGATAATCATTTTGCCACATTGTAACAGTTTCAAGAATTGTATCAAAATAGGTATTAGGTTTTAAGTCATTTAACTCTTCTCTATCTAAAGCATCCTTTAGTCCAATTAAGAATGCTTGATTTAGATCATAATAATTACTATTTATTATAATAGGAAGAATTTTTTTATTATCTTTTCTAATTTCATTGATCATTTCTTTAATGGGCACTTCAATTTTGCCTATTTTTTCAATCAGAATATTTATTTCTTCTATATCTTTATCTAATGAAATTAATGCTAGTAATATTAATAATAGATGGGACTTTCCTTTCCCGTATGGCCCAATTAATATATTTGATCTTTCTTTACTATCGTAAAAAAAGCTAGATAAAAAATTTCTCAATATATCAACTGAAGAACTAGTAGGAATATATCCCTTAATTTTATCTAATTTATTTAGATCATATTGAATATTAATTGAATATTGAAACCCCTCATCTGCTTTTATAAATTTTTTATATAACATAATAATACCTCATTCCTTTAACTGTCTGTAGTACTCTATTATTACTTCATCTTTCTTTATATTTTCAATATATATCTGGTCTAGTCCAGCAGTCCTTATTATTTTAAGATAATTATCATTTCGAAGTAAGTCTAGATATTCATTTAATAAGTTTCTATCTAGATTTAATATCTTCCCAGCATTGCATTTATTATTTAAAACATGTTCTATACTAATACTTTTGCTATCCACCATATTATCTAAAATTATATAAAGAACAACCAGCTTATTTAATTTATCTAAGGCAGGTTTAGTTTTTAAAATAATCTCCTTATTGGGACCAACTTTTTCCGTTAAAATTAAACCAAGCTCACTTAAAGGACATACCTTATTATCCTCTGGATCAATTTTTTCTTTCTTTGCAGTATAATATGTTTTGATTATGCAATCACAGTCATCATATAATGATTTTTCAGAAAAAATAGCGTTGTTTGTGAACCTGTTTAATGCATAAACCATTTCTTCTTTTAAGTCATCTTTGTATAATTCATTAACTAAAATATCATTGAAAAATAAGTACCACGAAGTAGCCAATTCCATATTTGATGCAATTTTATAATGCACCAACCATAATGAAAATATATCTTCAAAATATAAATCATTATCATAAATTAATTGACCGAAATCTCCTGTTAAAAACTGTTCCCACTTTCCATTTTTATTCTTTTTTTCTTCGGTAAGACCAGAAGCTTTAAGCCAATATCTCATCGCTTTCACCATATTAGAACCTACCCCAAGTTTTTCTGTAGCATCATCATCTATAAAAACTTTAGAATCATTATATACATTTCTAATTCCTTTTGTAAGCCAACCTTCTCTTATATAAAAGCTTTCATGTCCCTTTAATTTAAACTTATTATTTTCATTTGCCAAAACTATTCGCTCCTCTTCGTAATTAAAACCTTTCTCATATAGCAACCGCCATCAAAATGATTTACACATTCTCCACATTTTACACATTTTTCATCATCGATTGCATATGATAACTCCCCTGAATTCTTATTATTAGTTTTTTTTATTTCTATAGCATTATATTTACAAACACTTTCACATGCAAGACATCCAATGCACATTTGATATTTTGTTAACTGGCATTCAATTTTCAACTTTGCATCTCTAATATTTTTTGTTTTTAATATAGGTAACTTAATAATTGATACCTTTAAAAGATTACTTCCTATTCTACCTTGTAACCTTATTATTGGATTATTTTGTTTATCAATTACAAATACTTCTCCAATTCTTTTATTTCCCATCTCAAAAGAAATTTTACCGAAAGGTTTAAAGAGCTCATATAATTCTGCTGAAATACCTCGCTTTAAGTCATAATTGAATGAATTATTTTCTGTTGAGCAAGGTGTAAACGAGACAAATGTGTTTTTACTTAACTCTACTCCATTTCCACCCTGCCTTGCTTTCCAACTTCCTTCATCAACATAAACTTCGGCATCAGGTTTTCCAATTTTTTTAGCAAAATCTATTAATAAATTTCTCCATTTTTCATGTTGCTCATGCATATATATACTTGATAAATACTGTGCCCATAAACTATTATTAGGGCAGCACCAGCAGCCAACTCTTGAATAACCTAATCTGTAAGCTTCATTAAAATCTATTTTTGTAGTTAAAATATATAGCCAAATATCAAAATCATGCCAATCTATAATCGGAGACATGACTTTCTGTTTTATAATTTTAGAACTACTAGATTCTCTATCATACTTACTTCTCGCGTTAGATTCACTTCTACGAATACCCTGGAAAGTCAATATTTTATTTTTATCTTTAAATGTAACATTTATTTTTCTATTAATAGCTCCAGTCTTAAAAATTGTACAACACCATCTCATTACTCTGCTAGGTGGTCCAACTGTTTCACACAAATCATAAAAATTCTTATCTTTATTTTTAGCTATCAAAACTGGTGTGTGCTCATTGTTTGATTTAAATCTTTGTATATAATCATATGTAAGAGGAAACTCCAATGTAGTATTACCAAAAATATGAATTATCTTTGGTTCACTTAATGCTTTGACTACTAAATCTTGAGTTACTGTTGAGTCTTTTCCTCCACTAAATGAAATGAATAGTTCATCCAAATCATAACCTTTAGATACAGCTTTAATAAATTCTGTTGCTTCAGATACAATGAAATTTAACCTCTTATTATTGGCTCGGATAAAAGTATCCATGAGCTTATTGAAATTTTCATAATTATTTTGGGCTTTATACTTATTTACTTGTTCAATCACTTCACTAGATTTCTTTTGCATTAATTTATTAATTGAAACCTTTAATTTTTTACCATCAACAATATATCTATTTCCTGCCCCATTCCAAACTGAACAATTTTTATATTTAAAAGGTTCACCTATTAATATTTCTAAAAGCAATCTTTCTTCCGGAAAGACTGGTCTTAAATCAGTAGTTATATATTCACCTTCATGTCCACATAATCCACATTTTTCTTCATAAATTGGTATATTACAATCACTACACCAATATACTTTCGATTCAGACTTTGTCCTTTCATGACATATTGGACATTCACTTGTATCACAATCTATTTTACATTTTTTACAAACGTATCTAATCATATTTATATCCCCTCAAAAACTAGCCATTAAAACACTGTACATTTTTATACTAAATTTATAATTTCCAACAACATCCATAATCTTGTTTAAAAATCCATAGAATTTACTGAATCATATACTATCTGTTTTGTTTTTCTGTTATAATCTATATTATAAAATATATAATCATAATTAAAACCATGATTTTTTTGCTGATTGTTCCTAGCATACCTAACTAAATTACTTATATCATGTTTTGACATGTTGCAATTTTCATTAAACTATGTAACATATTGTATTTTCTGTTGATTGAATTATGAGTTAAACTTTTAATTTGTCAATATTATTCAATGGTTGTCTATACCAACTAATTTATTCAATTTCAATTGCTAATATCAAATTATCATTTTCTAAATTACATATGTTTATATCGATATAACCATTAAATCTGCCAATTAAATATCAATCTTAGCAAATATCATTCAAGTCATCATGCTCAAAATCTTCTTTAATAAATTTTCTAAACTATCTCTCAAATTATCTTGAAAATCACATAAAAAAATAGCATTTTCCATTCTAACTTTTTCTTTAAAACTATTTATTTTTATTATTAAATAGTTGTTTCATTAGAAGTTTTGATAAATCTCCATCCAATAAAATTTACTCTTATTATTTTAACATATATACTAAATTTCTTCACATTTTTTGTTTTTAAATTTAATTATAACAACAAATAATTACATTTTTTTCAGTAGTAGACGTTAATTTGATATTGATAGTCGTAATAATAATGAATTCATTGATTTTTACAAACATCGTGATCATGATGGTAGAGAATTATTTTTAGCTTACCGATTAAAACCTGACGATAAAAGATTAAGATATGTAGACAGTATTAGTAAACTAATTATTGATAAATTCACTATATTTTTACCTTGGCACCATTGTTATAGTAATATTCCTTTTTTGTTGCATCCTAAACTGTAATATATTCCTTCATACGCAAAATCAGAAGAAAATTAGACATAATTTTTGGAATTCTAGCCTACACCAATATATTCATCTATATAACTTAGTAATAAATAATTATACTTATTTTCAATATCCCTATAACTCTTAGTATATATAGTTCAAGGGAGATACAAGATGCCATCCTCCCTATGACATTGATAATTTGACAATACTTTCTTAAAATCATCCCTATTAATACTCCTGTTACATTGCATAAAAATAGAGCGACATTTAATCTTGTAACCTAGAATGTCACTCCTATTAATCGGCTCTATAATATCATTTAAAAGTTCTATACTTTCTTCTAAATCCCTGTCAACTGAATCTTCTAAAACTTCAACTTTCTCCTTATAATCCTCAAAATTCATTGTTTCTATCTCTTCACTTTTGTCTATACTATTCTCTATATCAGCAACCTTTTCCTTACATTCCTGTAGGTGATTGTGTTGATCTTAAAAACATGACTAAATCCACTTGAGGCACATCTAAACCTTCATTTTATTTTCAGATATACTATTAAAATTAAACTTAGCTGGTATCATATCCTTAAGCTTTTGCTTAAGTTTTTCACTATTGAGATCTTCTTCAAAATCTTTTAAATCATCTGAGTATATTATAGCTTTTTCGTCTATAGTGTTCACAAAATGACTAGATGAAAAACTTTTTCTGCTTATATTTGTAAAGACTACTCCATATCCAAAGGTAAAAGATAAGTTGTTTTTATATGCTCCAGTTTGTAATAGAGATTTATCTTTCTTTAATTCATTTACTATATTCAATATGTATTCTCTTGCTTGTCTTAATGGATTTGCTTTTGTACCTAATGTACTTAATGTATATGTATTAGAATTTGCACTTTCAATAGAATTTAATGACCAATCCTTTACTTCTAGCACTACAATTCCTAAATCCGGACCTAAAATTATAAAATCTGGATATCTTTCATTTACTCTTATGTCATACCACACAATATAATCTGATGGTAATTTATCTTGTAATATCTTAAATAATCTTTTTTCTCCTGCAGTAGCAGTTTCTAGGCTACTTATACTTTCCGAAATAACTTTTGCCATAGTATCACTTCCTCGTCCTGTATAATGTCTCTTCTTTTGTCTCATGTCTAACTACATAAAAACTTAGTTCTATTTCTCTTTATTCCTATTATAATGTAAAATTCACATTATTTTAACAATTTTTTCGATATTTATGATTAAAATTTTCTATAACTATACAATAATCCTCATATTTTTCTATGTATTTCACACCTAACAATGTATTGTAAAGAATAACATGGTATAATTTACATACATTTTACATTTAAATATTAAATTAATATGAATTAAAGAATGTGACGTATATATGAATATAGACCATATTTTAAGAATCCCTATTGCTGTTACTATGGTGATATTTATTATCGTTGTAGTATACTCACATATGAGAAGAA
>JAQSXU010000201.1 GCA_029256485.1 Clostridiaceae bacterium | reverse complement strand
TTAATTTTTTCTTTGACTGTATATTTAGACATAAAAAATTCCTCCAAAGTAGAATGTTTTGTGTATTTATACTGTCTACTTTAGAGGAATCATATCAAATTCAGGCTCTATTTTCTTATTCAAATTATTTGCTTTTAAACTTTAAACTTATCTACTTCCTTAAGCATTTCGCTTGTCATACCGTTAAGTATTTGCGCTGCTGCTGATACTTCTTCTGTTGAAGCATTCATTTCTTCTGATGATGCAGAAATTTCCTCTGATGATGCTGAAACTTCAACTGAAACTGAAGATACCCCATCTATTCTAGTCAATATATTATTCTTATCATTATCTATATCCTCAGCAGAATTTTTAACTGTTTCAATTTTAGGAATTACTTCATTCACTGCTTCTATAATTTTTTTGAAAGATGTTATTGAACTATCTATAATCTTACCTTGGTTTATTAATTCATCATCCATAGCAATAGAATCTTGAACTATAATATCAGTATCCTTTGATATCCCATTAATTAGTCTACTAATGTTTTCCGATGATATTTTGGATTGCTCAGCAAGTTTTCTTATTTCATCTGCTACTACTGAAAATCCTTTTCCTGCTTCCCCTGCTCTGGCCGCTTCAATAGCAGCATTTAATGCTAGTAAATTTGTTTGTTCTGCAACACCATTTATTATATTAGTAATTTCATTTATCTCATTTATATCTTTTCCAAGTCCAGTAATTTTACTATTAAATGTTTTAAATGAACTACTAACTTTAGATACAGATAGATTTAATTCATTCATTTCACTACTACTCTCATTTGCCATTAAATTAATTTCTCTTGAATTTGATTCTACAGCTTGCATTTCAGTAACCATTTCAGACAACTTACTACTAAACACATTAAGAATGTCTGTTATGCTTATTAAATCTTCAGACTGAGCGCCTGTCCCTTTTGCGATGTCTGATATTGCTTCTGTAACATTTTGTGATACACTTGCTATTTCTTCTGAAACAGAAGATAAGTTTTGCGACTGCACATTAATATTTGAAGAATTTTCTTTAATTTTTCTAATCATTTTTCCTAAAGATTCCTGCATTACTTTCATTGAATTAGTCATATCTCCAACTTCATCTTTTAAGTTTAAATATTTAGGAGAAACTTCTTCACTTAGATTACCTTCTGCTAATAATTCTAAATGCTTTGAAGTTGATTTAATTCCTTTAGATATACTACTTGCTATTATGTAAATAATCGCAACTCCAATTAGTAAAAATAATATAGATGATAGTATAACAGAAATCTTTAAATCATCCATTTCTGATAATATTTCAGTTTTTAACACTACTACTCCTACGAACCATTCAGTTCCTTTTACCGGAGCATACCCTACATATTTATCTGATCCTCCATAGATATATTCACCTATTCCTGTTTCTCCAGTAGCCATTTTCTTCTCAATATCTGCTAATTCCTGTAAACTAGGATCTTTTTTTGCTTCTTCAATTGGATTGAACATGTTAATTACCTTATCCTTATCATTACTAGCAATGTTTGTCCCATCTTTTTTTATCATAAAAGCATAACCTGTTTCTCCAACTTTAACTTTACTAGTTAATTCACTTAAATTATTACCATCTGTTATTTCAAGTAATACTCCTACAATTTCATTATTATATTTAATAGGAACTGAGTATACAACGATTACACTTCCATTTATTGTGCTTATAACAGGATCTGATACATTACTTCTACCAGATAATGCAATTTTAACATTATCCTTATCACCCATATTAGACTTGTCTCCACTTGTATATATAGCGTTTCCTTCTTTATCTACAATACCTATTTTAATACTTCTAATTCTATCGTTTTCTTTTGAAAGAAGCTTTAATTTATCTTCTATTGAATTATTTGGATTACACACATCATCTATTGCTGCAATAGCTTCTAATTCTTTTAATGTTCCTTGAGCTCTTCCTTCAATATTACTCGCTGTTTGTTCTGCAATATTAGGAAGAGTCTTTCCTAAATTTGATATTAGCGACTTTGATGAATTTATAAACGAAACTATACCCAATCCAATACATATAAGTACTATTAGCACCCCGAAACATAATATCAATTTTGCTTTTAAACTTTTCATAACACCCTCCTTATTTAAATTAATGCATTATCAAATATTATTACCTAATTATGTATTTTCTCCTCAAGCCCTCATAATTTCATACAATACTTTCTCGAATTATCTATATTGTATCATATCTAGCACCGTTTAACCTACTCTGCCCATCTCTAACAGCTTTTCTCTCATTTCTGCTAGCATTGCAAATCTGTTAAAGACTTCTTGCTTTCTTTTTCAAATAATCCATACCTTTTAATAAAATTTTCATCCTCTAGATAATTAAAATTTAATATATTTATAGTTACAGTTCTGTTTAAACAAGAGTAGTCTTCCTTTTTTTTAAGTTGACTAAGCAACATTTTTGACATGTATAAAATCGTTCTCTTAACCATATTATACTAGTTTATGAGCTGTATTTCTGCATTAAAAAATACGCTTACAATAACAAAATCAAGGATCTTCCAACTACATTGGATATTCCTTGATTTTCGCTACTTTACAAAATTATAATATTCTTCTATGTTTATTTCAAAAACAAATTTACACTCTATATTCCGACACTGGTTCATTGTATGCATTCAAGATATTCCCAACCATTTTGAACATTCCTATAGTTTTACACAGTCTTTACTAAGTACTTTCACACATCTATCATATACAGCACCTGCAATTAAACCAACCTGGCACAATGCTGTAGCTAGTTCATACGCTGCTTCTTCTTTGTCTGTTAAATCAGCTGGTTTGCATCTAGCCATGATAGTAGCAATTTTTTCTTCAGATAATCCAAATTTCTTTCCCAACTGTGTGCTGGCATACATATCATATTGTGCTTTTGCACTAGTTACAGTAACAAGAATTGCTACCTCACTTACTGCTCCCCCAACTCTCTCAATACTTTTTCCAATAATAGCACGATTCAATGTAAAAATCATATTTCCGATTTCTAGCTCGTAAATCATCAAATTGGATGAATAATCTAATTTTTATTCATAGATAGCTACTATACGGCTCATACCTGCAGTACATTTTTTGCCTTTCACAGGAAAACATTTTACCATGTTTTTTTCAATTTACAATTTCTTGTTGTATATTTGTCTGTTCATCTTTCTTAAAATTAGGCAAGAAGAACATTGTTATTAGACTTATAACATAGAAGCCAGCACAAATTAACATTCCAAAACTCAAATTATATTTAGCAGCTAACGCTCCTAAAATGAATGGAGCTATAGAAGAAATTCCCCTACCAAAATTAAAGCAAAATCCTGATCCTGTTGCTCTAATGTGGGTAGGAAATAGCTCTGAAAAGTATGAACCAAACAACCCTGAATACGTTAAAAAGAATGCATAGACAGGTCCAATAAGCATTAATCCTGTATTATTATGTGTTAATACATAAATTGGTAGGACTATTATGCATCCAATAAAAGTTATAATTAATGTATATTTTTTACCTATTTTATCAGCAATAATTCCAACTACATTCTGACCGATAAACGCTCCGATATATAAAATTGTAATAAATATTGCCATTTGGCCTTCACTGATCCCTCTATCCTTTACTAGAAAAGTTGGTAACCAAGTTGATACTCCCCAATTTGCGCTAAAAGCGAATGCAGAAACTATAGTAGCTAAAATTGTATTTTTTGCATACCCATTTTTAAATATTTCTGATACTGACACTTTGGCTGTTTTTGAACTTTGTTTTATTCTAGCCGATTTTTGTTCTTCCCATTCTTTAGATTCAGGTACAAATACATACATATACATTGCTGGTATTACTGCCAATGCTCCAATAAGGAATAAAGCTCTCCATCCATAATGGGGCAAAATGTAACTAGCTACAAAAGCAGCAAGTCCAGCACCAACATTAAAAGAGCTTATAGTGAATGCTGTTGCTCTACCTCTTTGCTCTTTAGGCCAAGACTCATTAACATATGCAAAAATTACACCTGCAACGCCTCCTAGCCCCAAGCCAGAAATAAATCGAAGTACTAAAATCTGGTACCAGTTTTGTGAAAAAGCTATAGCTCCAGTTAGAATCCCAAAACTTATCATACACCACAATAAAGTTTTTCTGCGTCCATAATTATCAGCAACCCAACCAGCAAATATTGAACTTAAACCAACTCCAATAAGAGTAAACGTTCCCAACAAACCTGCACTTTGCATAGATAAACCAAAGTCTTTTATTATCATAGCTAATGATATTGAAAGTAAAACCAGATCTATCGAGTCAAACATATAACAGCCAAAACCTCCAAATAGTACTTTCCATTTTAATTTGTCGTTTTTCATATTTCCTCCTTTTGATTCACTGCAGCTAATCTTTACTAATAAATCTAATCTCTACTAGTAAAATATACGATAATCACGTTGAAAGTACAATGGATTAAGGTACAAAAAAACACCCACGCTTTGTATTCGTTTACAAAGTGTGGGTGTTTTTCAAAATAAATTGCTATATTTTTCACAGAAGCCAACCGATAATACTGCATTTACTTATATCTCCTTCTATTACCCAATAATATCCTGTTTTATGGACTAAATCAGTCAATCTTTGCATTGCCATTTGTGCATCTCTCATAGGTCTAAACCCATATGAATGATTAAAGAATTGTGCTTCGAGAATTGGCTCAAGTACTATTCTTATGCACTCTTGTACAATTCTATCTCTTATATGTAATTCAACGACACTACATGGGGGCGAGTTTCTTCTTAATTTGAAACTCTATAATTTACGAGCTGTACTTTCAGATAATTTGTCAGTCTATAAGACATTCTAAGCATGACTGTTTTTTAGCTTCCAGCGTACTTGCTATCATCACAGATAACATTTTCCCCACATTCACCGAGCTTCGTACATCAAACATGCTATTGTTTGGGCACGTCGGAGTATTAGAAATTTTGTCACCCTTCACACATGGTCATGTAGGTACTTCCCCTGCCAATTCAAATGATGAATTCTACTAAAAAAATTCCTCATTAGTAGATAGATTGTTCAGAAACAAGGCGCACACTGCCCATTATAGACATAATAAGAATCAAACCAGTCCACTATTTATTAGATTATATCCACCATTATACCTCTTATTTTTTATATATGGAATAATTATCTATTACATCAAATAAAAAACAAAATTAAATGTAGTAACAGACATTTATGCTACTACATTTTATATGATTCAACTCATTCCAGTTATATTTTTATGTTTCGAAAGCTGAATTATACTATTTTCGTTTTTTATAGTTCTTATGGTTAAATTATTTACATCAGTTTGTAAATTATCCACTTTACTTGTTAAACCATAAATTAATTCTGTATTTTGTTTATATCCATCAAATAAAGCATCAATTTTAGGTTTAATTTCATTTTCAATAGTCATATTAGTCTTGCGAACTACATTTTCTAAATTATCAAATCTTTCATTTATCTGAGATTTCATATTACTAATATCTGATTTCATGTAGCCAACATCTGATTTTATACCTTGAACTTCTGAATACATTTTAGTTAGTAAATCAAACATTTGATCATTATCTGCCACAAGCATTCACTCCTTTTGCTTTAGTAAATCCTTTGTTAAATTATATATTAAGTGAAAAGGCATTATACTTAATTTTGCTAGAATAATTATAACATGGATTTAATCATAAGCGTTAATATAATCTATAATGTATTTCTTACCAAATATAATGAAAATTATACGTATGTTTGTTCTTATTATTTTCCAAGTCATTGTGGCATATAACTATTGAATTTTACTACTTATAGCACTTCTTCACAGCTTCAAGTAGTCTTTCTAATGCTTTTTCAAGTATCTTTGTTGGACAAGCTAAATTTATTCTTTCAAAGCCAATTCCTTCTTTTCCAAA
>JAQSXU010000200.1 GCA_029256485.1 Clostridiaceae bacterium | reverse complement strand
AATCTGAGTTTAAATGCAAGAATAGATACGGTAGGTTTTTATAAGAAAGTTGGATTTAATTGCATAGGGGATACTTTTATATCTGAAAAAAGTGGATTAACATTACAAGTGATGGATTATAACTTTAAGTTATAATCCGTTTTTTTATGCGTTTAGAAAAGTTTTGAAGTCTTTTGAAGTCTAGTTAATTCTAGAAATACAAGAATGTATTGCGATAAAATATTTTTGTATTATTTAAAAATGACAATTACTCTATATATAGAAAGCAGTACTTGAAAAAAACAATACAAAAATGAATTGAAGATTAATGCGAATTAATAACGTTTACATAAAGATGCGAATTAATACTCAATAAAAAAGCTAATATATAAAAAAGGAAAGAGTAAATAACAGTTCTTCAAGGATTTTACTTTATTGTAATGCAAAAAAATATTCATAATAATAAAATTGGCATACTAATTGCTTAGTATTATTTGTGTGAATAATAAATGTTCATGAGTATCCAAAAAAGAGTCCTTTAAAATGAAAACCTTATCACAAAGGAGAGGAGAATATATTATTGAAATAATATATTCAACAATTAGGGCTGAAAATGGATACTAGCTTCAAATCAAATTAAAATATACATTATATGGAGGGATTTTTATGGGAAAATTAAAAAAAACGAGTACTTCAATTGGTGGATTTGGACTTGATGGTTGGGGAATTATTATTTATTGTGCCGCAATGTTTTGGTTTTATGTAGGCATGGTTAATGACGGATCTAATATTACAGCTCCAGCATTTGCAGCAAAAACTGGAATTGATTATTCTGTTGTACTAAGTATGGGAACTATTGCTGGAATAGTTGGTTTTTTATTCTTCATAGTATTTGGACAAATAAATATTAAATTGGGTGCAAAAATTACATCGGCAATTTGTATGTTTTTAGCAGGTATCTTTTATGCAGGAATAGGGATGTCTACTAACATTGTAATGTATGCAATTTGTTTGTGTTTTGTAACTGGGTCAGTAATGTCAGGGGGATATATTGCAGGTGGAGTTCTCGTCGCAAAATGGTTTCCTAAGAAAAAAGGTATAGTTATGGGGTACACTACTATGGGACATAATTTAGCATCAGCATTTTATGTTCCGATGATAGCTTTTCTTGTTAATACTATGGGTCTTGAAAAAGGAGTTATGATTCCAAGTGTTTTAGTTGCAATTTTGGGAATTATTGGATTAATGGTAGTTAAAAACACTCCAGAAGAAAGAAGTATGTATCCAGATAATGTTACTAAAGAAGTTTATGAATCAGAATATTTTAATGGTCATGATGAAGATGCTACAGGTGGATGGACTACTAAGAAATTACTTTCAGAAAATCAACTTTGGTTAACAGCTGTAACAACAGGAGTTTACCAACTTGTAACAGTTGGTGTAATGACACAATTAGTTGTAAGAAATATGCAACTAGGATTTACGCAAGTAGAAGCTATTTCAATAATGACATTTTTAGCAGCAATAGGTGTTTTCGGCTCTTGGTTATTTGGTGTTTTTGATACTAAATATGGTACAAAACCAACAATGGTAGGCTTTGGACTATGGTATGCGGTTGCTTTATTCTGTAATGTTTTAGAAACAAAATACAGCATTTATATTTCCGTATTTATGATAGGAATGGCTATTGGTGGATCAGCAAACTTTACAACTTCTTTGCCAGCAGCAGTTTTTGGAAGACATGGTTTTGAAAAAGTGAATAGTGTTATTTTCCCAATTCAAGGAATAGTAACATCTTTAAATTTCTTGTTAAGTGGTATGTCTATTGCAATAACAGGAAGTCTAAGGGGGGCATATTGTGTATTTATTTTGATATTATTTGTTAATATATTCTTAATTTCAAAGGTTAACGAACATAAATTCAATAAAGACTTTAATAAAGATGAAATTGAAAATGAACAAGTTATTGCTGAATAAAATTTCTTTATATAAGGAAATTAACTTTTTACGGGAAACTCTTAATTGAGTTTCCTATTTTTCCTTGTTTTTAAGAAGCTGAAAAAAGAAAATAATAAGAAGTTCATCTTTTAATTTGATAGATGTATTGTAGAGTACTTACAGAAACAATTATATATTACATAACATAATATAGCGGAGAGGTAGTGATAAAATGATGTATGTATTATTTTTGCTATTAATAGCAACATTTGTATTACCACTAATATCTAAAGAAGTAGAGAAAAATCTTGAGATTTTTCTATTTATAATTGGAATGTCAGCAGCTATTACGGCAGGTGTTTTAAATAAAGAGTTAGTTTTGGATATTGTAGAAAATAAATTTATGTATATAATAGCCTTTGCTGTATTAATGGGTGGGTTTGTATTCAAATCATTAACTACACATATTAAAGGTGCATTAACATATATATTGAAATATATTCCCTTAAAGTTTTTTGTTTTTCTAATAATAGTTATATTAGGTATTTTATCGAGTGTAATAACCGCAATTATAGCTTCTCTACTTTTAGTAGAAATAGTTAGCATACTTCCAATTAGCAGAAAAAATAAAGTTAATATAGATATAGTCGCATGTTTTTCGATTGGACTTGGGGCGGTCTTGACACCAATAGGTGAACCGCTATCTACCATTATAGTATCTAAATTGAATGTAGACTTTTGGTATTTAATGAAAGAGTTTGGGGTTTATATCGTGCCTGGTATATTATTTCTTGGTATCATTGGTGCTCATTATGGAATAGAGGAGAAAATTGAAACAGAAACTACAGAAGAAATCGTTATAGAAGAAACTAATTCGCTAATATTAATAAGAGCATTTAAAATTTTTTTCTTCATAGTTGCACTAGAGTTACTTGGATCAGGTTTTAAACCAATAATTGATACTTATATAATATCACTTGATACTCAATATTTATATTGGGTTAATATGTCATCAGCTGTATTAGATAATGCAACACTAGCTGCTGCAGAAGTAAGTGATAAAATGTCACAAATACAGATTAAAGCTGTGTTAATGGGATTGCTTATTAGTGGGGGAATGATGATTCCAGGGAATATACCTAACATTATTTCTGCTGGCAAATTAAAAATTAAAAGTAAAGAATGGATTAAGTTAGGAGCCCCACTTGGGCTGTTTATTATGATAATATATTACTTTGTTTTATTTGTAATCTAAGATTTAGGCTCATTTTTATATAATTACATATGAGATAAAATAATAATTTTTATTAATAAAGTTAAAAAGAAAGAGTGAAATATATGGTGTTAAATATAAAAAAGAATATACATGGTATTTTTGCTAAAATTTTTTTCGTAGCTACTATGTGTATGCTTATTCCAATGGGAATTAGTTTATTTTATGTAAATTATTCTTCAACTAATTCAATTGCAGGGGAGACAGAAAAAGCATTATCTAATATGTCAAATGAAAAAGCACAAGAGATTGACATATTGTTTAATGATTATCTTACACTTACTAAATCAATAGCTAATGAAACATACACAGTAGATTATTTTAAAGAACTTGCACAAACAAAGCAAGTCGACTCATTTAAGGAAAAAGTAATAGCGCAAAATATAGAACAAAAGCTTAAGGATGCAAATGGTCTATATGAAAATATATTTTTTGGATATGAAGGGAAAATATACATTGATGGTGTGGGTGGTAAAGCAGTTGGACATGAATTTCCTGATTATCAAGAGCCATGGTATAAAGAGGCATTAAAAAATAAATCTGCCATTGGAAAACCTATTCCATCACCAATAACAGGAAGACCAACTATTATTGTTGCATCAGCAGTTACAGGTAGCAATTCAAATGGAGCACTTGGAACATTTAGTATTGCAATACAATTGGATGAATTAACAAAAAATTTGGTTAAGGGAAGTTCGTCTGATAATATTAAGACCGTTTTAATTAACTCTTTAGGACTTACGATGGCATCACAAAATCAAGATGAAATTCTTAATGTAGATTTCAGTAAAGATGGGGATTTGCAGGAATTTTATAAACAATTAAATAATAATAAATCAGGAATAGGCTATTTTACTTTAAATGGAGAAAAGAATATTGCTTCATTTACTAAGTCTAATACTGCAGATTTCTATGTTATTAACTATATGTCTGTAGATAAATATAAATCACCTATAAATCATTTAATAAATGGAATTGTTTTGGTAATGGTTGTAAGTATGTTTATAGCAACTTTTATAATTGTATTACTTTCCTTTAAAATTACAAAACCTATAAGATTATCTGTAAATTATCTAAAAGTTATTGCAACAGGAGATTTTTCTATAGAAATTCCTAAAGAAGTAATGAAACTAAAGGACGAAACCGGGGATCTAATGACAGCTATAAATATTATGAAAGAATCTATAAGAAGTATTATAGAAACTGTAATAAATGAATCAAGTAAAATGGAGGAAGCAGTTAGTTTAACAACTGAAGATATAGATAGCTTAAACACACAACTAGAAGAGATTTCTGCTACTACAGAGCAGATGTCTGCAGGAATGGAAGAAACAGCAGCATCTACACAGGAAATGAGTGCTTCGACTAATGAATTAGAAAAATCAGTAGCATTAATAAATGAAAAAGTGCAAATTGGTGCTAAGTCTTCAAATGAAATAAGTAAAAGAGCTCTTGAATTAAAAGAAAAAGCAGTAATTTCACAAAAAACAGCTGAAGATATAAGAGAAAATATTGATGTGGATTTAAGGAAAGCTATTGAACAATCTAAAGCTGTTAATCAAATTAATGAATTAACTGAATCAATATTGCAAATAACAGATCAGACAAATTTACTAGCTTTAAATGCGGCAATTGAAGCTGCAAGAGCTGGTGAAGCTGGAAAAGGATTTGCAGTAGTAGCTGATGAAGTTAGAAAATTAGCGGAGGATTCTAAAAATACTGTTAATGAAATTAAAAGAGTAAATCAAATTGTAACATCTGCCGTTAGTAATTTGAAGTTTAATTCTGAGAAGGTTTTAGCATTTATTGATTCAACAGTAATATGTGATTATAAAACATTGGTTGATACAGGTGTACAGTATCATAATGATGCTGAATTTGTTAAAGAACTGATTAATGATTTTAGTTGCAAAGCACAAGAATTAGATAATTCTATGAATGGTTTAAATGAGTCTATAAGTCAGATTGCGTTAGCAAACAATGAATCAGCAGATGGTGCTGCTAAAATTGCAGAGAAAGCATCCCTTGTTTTACAAAAATCAAATGATGTGAAGCGAATATCAACTGAAACTAAGGTGAGTTCAGAAAAACTGCAGGATATAGTGTCAAAATTTAAAATGTGTTAATTAGAAAAGATGAATACATAAAATATTTATATATTATGTATTCATCTTTATTTGTATTAAAAGAAATAATTAAGATAACATTTGTAATATTATAATATAATGTTTATCAATCTAGTCAAGTAACTCATATGTTGGATAAATATTATAAAACTTTCTGTAAAAGTTTTCAATAATAATTCGATTTTGTTAATGAAATGTTAACAAAATCGAAACGATATCAGGGGAAAATTTGGTTTGAATTAAAATTTATTGTGATTTATTATAAATATATAAAGAAAAAAGAAAAGGAGATATGTTAACTATGATGAATATTATTAGAGAATTATTTAGTTTAAGAAATTTAAAAAGGGCGGGAATAAATATGTTATTTAGCAGTCCAAATTTAACAGCAGCTGATTATGCTAGATTAAGTGAATCACTTAAAATGCTTGATAATGAAGCAAATCAAGTAAATAAAGCAGGAATGAAAACAAAAAAAGTTTCATATGCTATGTAAATAAAGCTTTACCAAGCTTTTTTACATAAAGTTATAAAGAAATATTTTTAAATTTAGATGGCACTATATTAAATAGTCGCTTTTTTTTGCTCAAAAATAGCATATATGCATATGTTTTATGTGTCGGTAAAATAAATGAAGAAGATTTAAATGACGTATCAGATCAGAAAGTGACTGTT
>JAQSXU010000199.1 GCA_029256485.1 Clostridiaceae bacterium | reverse complement strand
TTATGCCAAGACCAGTTAAATATAGGAAAATAGAGAATTTACCCCAATATACATACTTTGTACCAATGGGTAGAAGAAAATGTGAAATTGAAGATATAACAATAAAAGTTGAAGAGCTTGAAGCAATACGCCTTAAAGATATTGAAGACTTAAATCAAGAAGAATGTGCAAAAAAAATGCATATTTCAAGGCAAACTTTTCAAAATATAATTGATAATGCAAGAAAGAAGATTGCAACTGCTATCATAGAAGGAAAGGCCATAAATATAAGTGGTGGAAACTATACAATGAATATTTGTCAATTTAAATGTCTAGTTTGTAATAATATATATGAGATAAAATATGAAGAAGATAGAAATACTTGTCCTATATGTGGCTCTAAAAGAGTGATATGCAGTAAAAAAAGTAGTTTTTGCAATAAGGTGTGTAATAAATCAGTTAAAAGTGACTAAAGGCTTGTAGATAATATTTTAACAGCCTCCTTTAAAGTAGTATTCAATTCTAGTGTAAAAAATGCAATTACAATTATAAACTTCACTTTTTCATTTTGTTAAGCAATTTATATAATAAATATTTCGTTATTAGCATTTGACAATAAAAAAGCATTTGTTATATAATATAAATAGCATATGCCAGTAATGAACTGGATGTTTATTCTGTATTAAGTGAAATCAAGGAGGTTCAATAATATGAAAATAGCAGTACCTAATAATGGAAATATGGTGAATCAACATTTTGGAATGAGTAAAAGTTTTATTATTGCAACAGTAGAAGACAAAAAAATTATACAAATTGAGAAAATATCTGCTGAAGAGCTTGCACATCAGCATCAGGGACTAGCAGATTTACTTGTAAAACATGGAACAAATGTAGTTATAACTGGAGGTATAGGCGGAGGTGCACTTTCAGGTTTACAGCAAAATGGTCTTAAGATAATAAAAGGAGCATCAGGAGAATATACGAAGGCTATTGAAGAATACATTAATGGAAACTTAGAAGATAAAAATGTAGTTTGTAATCATCATGGAGAACATAGTAATCATTAATTGTAGTAATTGATAGGTTAACACTAGAAGTATAAAATATAAATTGACAATCATATAAAGTATGAACTAACATTATTATATAATAAATTTCTAATATACTTATATTAAAATATTAGTATTACCTTTAGGAGGAATTTTAATGATAGATAATGTTAAAGATATAGCAGAATTATTGAAAGTGTTAGCGAATGAAAATAGGTTAATGATCGTGTGCAATCTTATTGAATCGCCGATGACAGTAACTGAGATTCATCAAAAAATTAATAATTTAACACAATCAGCACTGTCACAGCATTTAGCAATGTTAAAAGCTCACAGAATATTGAGTTCAAATAAATGTGGACTTTCAATCACCTATTCAATACAAGATGATAGGATAAGAAATGTAATTAAGGTATTAAAAGAAAATTATTGTGATCATTAAAAGAAGCTATATAAGACATGCAAATCGGATAAAACTAATTGCATGTCTTTTTTGTTACATGGATTTATATAAATTTCAGATTAAACTAAATACATATTTTAAAACAAAAATTAAAACAGTATTGACAAAAACTAATTCAGGATATAATATTAGTATATAAGAAGTTACTAATATACTAATATTATATCTTGGAGGTAATTAATATGTTTTCAATTTTTGGAAAAAGTAATTTTAATTCAATAAGTGCTCATGATTTAGATGGTAAACTAGGAAAGATTAATTTAATAGATGTTAGAGAAAATTATGAATATAAAGGTGGTCATATACCAACAGCTAAAAATGTACCAATGGGTGTGATTTTAACTAATCCAGAAAAGTATATTAATAAATCAAAGGAATATCACATAGTGTGTCAATCAGGTTCAAGAAGTGCAAGAACTTGTAAAGAGTTATCTAATCAAGGATATAATGTTGTGAATATTTCTGGTGGAACAGGGTCGTACATTCTCCCATTAGAAAGATAAAAAATAAGATGAAAGAAGGTAATATCATGGCAAAAGTAATAAATAGTAGAGAATTTAAAGACGAAGTTTTAAATAGTAATGATGTTGTATTAATAGACTTCTTTGCAGAATGGTGTGGGCCTTGCAAGATGCTTGCACCAATAGTGGAAGAATTGAGTAAAGAAATGGCAGGAAAGGCTAAAGTATTTAAGGTTGATGTAGATAAAAGTGGCGATATAGCTCAAAAATATGGCATCATGGGTGTGCCAACAGTTATTATTTTCAAGAATGGTACAGCTGTTGATAAAATGGTAGGTTTTCAACCAAAGGAAGTTTTAAAAAGTAAGGTAGAACAATATTAAGTTATATAATTATAAAGTTGGAGGTGTAATAAAATGAAAAAAGTAACAGAATTCCATAAAGAAGGATATAATTGTGCAGAATCTATTGTAAAAGCTATAAATGAAGAAAAAGGATTAAATATTCCAGTTTCCATAGCAAGTCCTTTTGGCGGAGGTATGACAGTTGGGGCTACTTGTGGAGCTATTACAGGAACGCTAATGGCTATAGGAGCAGTAAAAGGAAGAGAGACAGGTAAAGAAGCAAATGAAACGAGAAAGTTAACTAAAGAATTAATAAATAAAGTAAAAGAAAAGTATGGGACTTTTGAATGTTTAGAATTAAAGAAAAACGGTGTATCCTGTGATGAAATAATAGAATACAGCTATGATATTTTAAAAGAATCTATTTAATGGAACAAAAGAGCGGATAATTTCATAAAATAAATAGTCTATATAAAAAATATTATGGGCTATTTATTTGATATTGACATTGTATAAGAAGTAGTAGTATATTTAACTATATAATTATTTACTTATATTGTTCAATATCAGGAGGATAACTATGGATGAACAAGAATTAAGCGTTAAAATTTTTAAAGCTTTAGGACACCCTATAAGGTATAAAATAGTTAAGTTCTTATATGATGGACCTAAGTGTGTATGCAAATTAAATGAAGATATAGAATTTAGTCAAGCTAATTTATCTCAACATTTAAAGATACTTAAGGCAGCTGGAATTTTATCATCTGAAAAAGTCGGTATGAATATGCATTATAGGATTAGCAGTGATGAAATTAAAAATATTATTGATAGTGTAGATAAATTTGTTATGGGTTATACTGATAACTCTAAATATAAAATATTGTAAATTTAGGAGAATAAGATTATGGAAATAAAAATTTTAGGAACAGGATGTTCAAATTGTAAAAAGCTTGAAGTAAATGCAAAGGAAGCTATTAAGGAGCTAAGTATAGAAGCTACAATTACAAAGGTAGAAGATATTAAAGATATTATGAAATATGGAGTCATGAGAACACCTGCTATAGTTATTAATGAAAAAGTTAAGATGTTTGGTAAAGTTGCGAGTGTTGATGAAATTAAGAAATATATTAATGATGAAAAATAAGAGAGACTTATCCTAAAAGAGGGCTTAGTCCTATATTAATTAGGAATAAAGTCCATTATTTTAAGATAGTATATAAGTATTTAATTATAAAGTTATAGATTGCATGGAGGGTTAATATGTTTACACCTATACAAATTTTTGCGGACTTTCTTATTTATAATGTTTTTGGAATTGCTAAAGAAAGTAAACTTGGAAGTGCTCTTGATTTCTTTGTATTTGACACTATAAAGATATTTATCTTATTACTAATAATAATTTATGTAATCACTTTTATAAGGAGTTTTTTTCCACCAGAAAAAACAAGAAAAATCCTTGCAAAGAGTAAAGGCAGCACATTTATAGGTCATATTCTTGCTGCATTACTTGGAATTGTTACTCCATTTTGTTCATGCTCTGCAGTTCCACTGTTTATTGGATTTGTTGAAGCAGGAGTACCACTTGGCGTTACATTTTCTTTTTTAATAGCTGCACCAATGGTAAATGAAGTTGCTTTAGGACTTCTTTATGGTTTATTTGGACTAAAGATAGCTCTAATTTATGTTTTATCTGGAGAAATAATAGCTCTTGTAAGTGGTATCATAATTGGTAAATTAAAAATGGAAAAACACGTAGAAGGATATGTTTATGAAACACAAATGAGTTCTGATTTAGAAATACCTGATCCTACTATTAAAGAGCGATTAATAGATTCATGGGTATTTACAAAAGATTTAATAAAGAAAATATGGATATATGTAATAATAGGTGTTGCTATAGGTGGTTTCATACATGGGTGGATTCCAGCAGGTGCCTTAGCAAAATATGCAGGAAAGAATAATCCATTTGCAGTATTTGTAGCTGTACTAATAGGAATTCCATTATACTCTAATGCAGCTGGCGTAATACCATCCTTTTGAGAAGAGTTCTAAAACCTAAACTATTAGCAGTGTTCTTTGGAGTAGTAGGATTAGGAATAGTATTTACTGGATATCTATTTAATTTTATAATGACCTAATATACAGATGAAAATTATGTTATATAAGATAATAGAGAACTAAAAGCGATTGTACTTGTTTTTGCTGTAATTAAATAAGCTTAAAATAAATTTTAATAAATGCACACTTCTAATTCATTAGGTTTAGAAATGTGCATTTATTTTTTATATATGATACTACCAAAATTGCCTTTTCTGCGTATGGCAAAACTATTTAAAGTATAAAAATTAAGAACTTCATAATTTTTTAAATCCTTAGCGTATAATTTCCGCGTTTTGCTGCCAGTACCCCGAGTTTAAAAATCAAAGTCAATATTTATAATTGGCATTTGACAATAATTATAGAAAAGAGTAATATGAAAATGGCAAATGCTAATATAAATACAGGAGATGATTTTATGTCAGATTGTAATTCATGTCCATCAAATGATGGATGTGACAAGGATAAGGAAAGCGGTATGATTGAAAACAATCCTTTGAATAATGTAAAAAAAGTAATAGGTATAATGAGTGGCAAAGGAGGCGTAGGCAAATCTACTATTTCAGTATTATTGGCAAAAGAACTTAATAAAAAAGGTTTTAAAGTAGGTATACTGGATGCTGATATTACAGGACCAAGTGTTCCAAGATTACTAAATTTAAAAAATAGAAGAGCAGAAGCCATAGGGAAAAGTATTATACCTGTAACTACAGAAAAAGGTATTAAGGTTATATCGCTTAACTTACTTATAGAAAATGAAGAAGACCCAGTAATTTGGAGAGGACCCGTAATAGGTAGTGCTGTTAAACAATTTTGGACTGATGTATTGTGGGAAGAGCTTGATTATTTAATAATTGATATGCCTCCTGGAACAGGTGATGTAGCTCTTACTGCAATGCAGTCAATACCTATTGATGGAATAGTAATGGTATCTATACCTCAAGATTTAGTTTCCATGATAGTTTCAAAGGCTATAAATATGGCAAGAAAGATGAATATTAACATTTTAGGTGTTATTGAGAATATGAGTTATATAATGTGCCCAGATTGTAATAAAAAAATTAAAATTTTTAACGGGGAAAATACTAATAAATTTTTAGAAGAAATGAATTTAAGACTTCTTGGAGAATTACCAATGTTAAATAGTATATGTAATCTTTCAACTTCTGACAATGAAGATACAAGTGAAATTTTAGATTCAATATTCGATCCTATAGTTGCTAATATAACAAAAAGTTTAGAGGAGGACAAATTATGGAAAAGTTAAATAATAAGTATGGTGATATTCAAGGTATATCTTCTATGGATTATTACAAAAATGGCAATCCACGAAATTGCGTTGTTAATAAGATAAATGAATTAAAAACTAATTATGGTACTTTAATTCCTCAATACGATAATGGCAGTGATAGACGTAAACATGTTAACTCCTTTTCTTTTTACGATGACGGAAATTTAAAAAGTATTTACTTACAAAATCAAACTAAATTTAACACATCTATAGGAGCTTTACCAGGCGAACTTATTACATTTTACTTAAATGGCAACATAAATCGTATATTCCCTTTAAATGGACAGATCACAGCTTATTGGTCAGAATTAGATGAATACAAACTTGCTGAAAATGTTTCTCTAAATCTTTCTGTAGGTAAATTTGAAAAAAAAGTTATATGTGTACACTTTTATGAAGACGGGGTTGTAAAAAGTATTACCTTATGGCCTAGTAATACTGTAGAAATAAACTTACCAATTGGAAATGTTGCAGCACGTATAGGCTTATCTTTTTACAATGATGGTAACCTAAAATCATTTGAACCACTTAAACCAACAAAAATAGAAACTCCAATAGGTACTATAACTGCCTATGATGTTAATGCACTAGGTATTCATGGTGATTTAAATTCTGTAAACTTCTCTAAAGATGGCAGCATAGAATCGCTAATAACTTCATCAGATACCATAGAAGTTACTACAAAAACTGGGGAAAAGAAAAGTTATAAACCAGGTTTAAAGACAAGTGTAATGAATGACGAAGTTAAAGATGTAGTTCCTATGTCCATAAGCTTTAATGATAACAAAGTCTGTTTTAATAATAATCCAAAAGATGAGCACTCTCTTAATGAATGCACATTTGAAGTAAAGTATATACCTCTTCAGACTAAATCACCTTGTATAGGATGTGCAGGAAATTCAAGTTGCGACGGTGATTGCTGTTAAGGTGGTTCAAATATATGTAAAAACATGGTATCCAGTGATTGATTATAAACTTTGTAAAGAATGTGGGACTTGTTATAACAAATGTAAACATGGAGTGTACAAGAAAGATAAAAAATGAGAAAAGGATAAATTTTTTAATGATTAATGAAAATGAACAAAGACTATATGATATTATAAATTTATCACAAACATAATTTATATTTGAGGGGGAATACCATGTTTAATATAATAATAAATTTACTTATAATACTTGTTGGTGTAACATTTATTTTTTTGGGGATTTATGGTAGCCATAAAAAAGTAATGAAATTACATATTAAAGATAAAGGTATATTAGAAAAGTATCTTAAATCTCAAAGATTATTAGATTTAATAACAGGATTTTGTTATGTTATATTAGGTATATTTTCGGCTTTAAACCTACTAACTGGTGAACATGTAGGTCTTTTGAGCAGTATTATCCTAGTATTAAATACAATAATTGATTTTGGAATTAATAAAAAATATGAAGTAATAAATTAATAAGTAGTATTCTTATTGTACGTAGTAACCATATTTATAAATAATTAAACTTTTTTTAATGTAACAATTTGATTGCTGAAGGGTTTTGCTGAAAGTGTTAGTAATACCCTATTAGTTAACGTATATTTTTGAAAGGAGTAGTATATGGTAAGGTCAGAGGTACAATGAGTTGGTGTACTTATACTTATAGTGGTAAAGGAGTATTCCATGGGCAAAGTATAAACCCGCTCTAATAAATTACAAAATCAGAGTAGGCAAAATTTATGCTAAATATTATGCTTATCTTTAAAGATGATATAATAAAAATTATTAAAAAAACTAATCCTACAAGTGCAAAAGATATTCAAGAAACATTTATATCTGGAATTGAAGATCAAGTTATTGGTATGTATGCAAAAGGTATGATTACTAGAGATAATGCTAGCAACTTATTGCCAAAATGGATAAAAGAGTGTACCATATAGGTGATTACATAATTAAGGAGAAAGACAATGGTACATGCTATAAATAAAATAAATATATTAGATAATAGAGGTAAATACCTATTTAATATTATACAAAAACATGGTTCTATTACTAAAAATCAGTTATTAGATATAACCAAAATGAAATTAAGTACATTGAATCGTAGTATTCAATCTCTACTTGATGAAAAAGTTATTGTTGAAACCGAAATTGGTGAATCCACTGGCGGAAGAAGGCCTATTTTATATGATGTAAATCCAAGAGGCTTTTATATTATAGGCTTAGATATATCAAGAACATATATTCAAGTTGTTATAACAAATTTAAAAATTCAAATAGTTGCTGAAAAGACTTTTAAAGGTTCTTATAATTTAGATGATTTGGTTGAAATCATTCCAAATTGCATAGAAAATTTAATTTTGGAATTAAAGATTGATAAACCAATGATTATAGGGATTGGAATTGGTATAGTCGGACCAATTGAAAATGAGGAGTTCTATAAGAGTATGTTAAAAGAAGAAATAGATGCTCCTATATTTATTGATAATGGAGCTAATACAGCTGTAATTGGTGAATACTATTTTGGATTAGGAGAATATAAAGATAATATTTCATATATAAACTGCGGCGTAGGAATAAGAACAGGTGTGATCTCTTCCGGAGTACTTATACGCACAATAAATAATTCTGAAGATGCTTTAGGCCATATGATTGTAGATATAGATGGAAATCATTGCTGGTGCGGTAATTACGGTTGTGTAGAAAATTATGCATCAATAACAAAAATAACGCAAAAGTTTATCTCTGAAATAAAAAAAGGTAAGAAACTACATCTTAATAAAAATTTGGAAGAGATAAATTATATTGATGTATGTAATTTTGGGGAAGATAAAAATGAAATTGCAATGAGCATAATAGTAGATTCTGCAATTCATTTTGGAACTGGTCTTGCTAATTATATAAGGTTATTTAATCCTCAATTAGTAATTTTAAGTGGTCCCCTTATTAAACATTCACCTTTATTTTATAAAACTTGTAAAGATATAGCATTTGAAAAATGTCATATTGGTAAGGATATAAAAATTAAGTTTAATCGAGGGGGCTATTTTGGAGATAAATCTATTGCTGTGGGAGCAGCAGTAATGGCTATACAAGAAATACTAAAATTATAAAGTAAGGACGTGAAATTATGAATCCAATAGCATTTTCAATCTTTGGTCTTGATATTAGATGGTATGGAATACTTATAGCTACAGGAATATTATTAGGTTTATTAGTTGGAAAGTATAATTGTAAGTGGAGAAAATTTGATTATGATACTTTATTAAATGTTATATTAATTTCTCTACCTATTGGTGTTATAGGTGCAAGGTTATACTATGTAGTATTTGAGTTTGATAGTTACAAGGGGAACATTATGGAGATGCTTAATATAAGGCAAGGAGGACTTGCTATTCATGGTGGAATTATTTTTGCTGTTATATCTGCACTAATATATACGAATTATAAAAAGATTAGTTTTCTAAAAGCAGCAGATGTTGCAGCACCATCAATTATACTAGCACAGGCTTTAGGTAGATGGGGAAATTTCTTTAATCAGGAAGCACATGGTGATCCTGTTAGTTATGAATTTATTAAACATTTTCCTCGTTTTATTCAAAATGGAATGAATATAGGGGGATTGTACTATCATCCAACTTTCTTATATGAATCTACATGGAATATCATTGTATTTTTAATACTATTATATCTGTTAAGAAGAACTGAAAAAGTAGGCATTGTATTTTTCGCATATATTGGCTTGTATTCTATAGGTAGATTTTTCATTGAAGGATTAAGGACAGATAGCTTGATGTTTGGACCTATTCGAGTTGCTCAATTAGTTAGTTTAGGTGGAGTTGTTATTTGGATATTATTTCTAATTTACAGTTATAAGAGAAAAAAGTTATTATGAGGAGGATACAATGATAAATATAATACTATTTATTGTAATTGGAAGCATTGCTGGAATATTAAGTGGAATATTTGGAATTGGTGGTGGAGTTATAATTGTACCAGCATTGATATACTTGTGCGGATTCAGTCAGTTAAAGGCACAGGGAACATCCCTTGCTATTTTACTTCCGCCAGTAGGTATTTTGGCTTTTATAGATTACTATAAAGAAGGGCATGTTAATTTGCAAGCAGGAATATTAATATGTATCTTTTTAGTGATTGGTTCAGTTTTTGGTGCAAAAATATCTCACAGTATACCGTCATCAGTTTTAAAAAAGAGTTTTGGAATACTTATGATTTTAATATCGTTAAAGATGATATTTTCAAAATAAAGACTATGCTTAAGACAAAAAAGATGAATAATTTTAATTTCTTATAAAGATTAGTGGGAACATTTGTGCTATGTACTGAAAAGTAAATGTTATAATATAATATTTTATTTTTACTTTGACCATAGTGACAAGATGACGTACACCAAAAGTAACTTCACAATTTTCTATTATTGTTTGCTAACTAAGACCATGTGATGAATATTAATTCCATCATATGGTCTATTTTTATATTATATAAGTTGCATTTATCATTTTACATTATATGGTATATGATTTTCAGTACATGACACGGCTGCTGGTATTACCCCATGGCCATCAAGCTAAGAAAGAAGAATAGCCTATTAATTCAATTATTAGAAGAGATCAAGGTAAAACAAATTTATGTTATTACAAGTTTTGGAA
>JAQSXU010000198.1 GCA_029256485.1 Clostridiaceae bacterium | reverse complement strand
CTAAGCAGTCACCAATGGAAGTTTTTAAATGGGTTACCGAGGGGGTTTTTTATAAAGTATCCGATGGAAAGGTAACTGCAGGAACTTTTAAATCAGCATTAATGATTTTATTTGCATGCAGTTACTTCACTTTAATGATGCATGTAGGCTTATTTGATCCACTGGTTATAGGGATTATAAAATTAGTTAAAGGAGATCCTCTTAAAATTATTGTAGCTGCCACACTTACTGCTGCGATGGTGTCACTTGATGGAGATGGAACTTCTACAGTACTTATCACAACTGCTGCCTTTATGCCTCTCTTTAGGCAGTTTAAAATTAAAGGAATTTATCTTGCAATTTTAATTGCTTTACCAACCTCAGTATTTAATATGACCCCATGGGGTGGTCCTCTGGCGAGGGTATTATCAGCACTTAATTTAGATGTAACAGAATTATTCCCGCTTTTATTGCCAGGTATGGTAGTGGTTATGATTTATGCCGTTATAGTTGCATATTTCATTGGTAAGAAAGAAAGAGCTAGATTGGGTTATGACCCAAAAACAGCAACTGAAATTACTCATGAAGAAATGGAAAAAATGTTTGATACAGTTAGAAATAACAATCCAGAATTAAAAAGACCAAAGGCTTTTTGGTTTAACTTAATATGTACTGTTGTTATTATGTATATGTTAGTAGCTGGCTTGGTAAATAGTGCCATACTATTCTTAATTGGTTTAGCATTAGCTCTTGTAGTTAATTATGGTTTTGACTTTAAAGAGCAGAAAGATAGATTGGCAGCAGCTATGGAAGATGGTATGCCTGCAGCTGCAATGATTATCGGTTCAGGATTTTTTATGGGAATTTTAAATGGAAGTGGCATGGCAGCTTCTATTGCCACAAGCTTAGGAAGTTTAGTTCCAGCAGGAATGGGAAAATTTATTCCAATATTTACAGCTATCTTAGGAATACCAGGACTTATTTTCTTAAGTTCAGATGGATATTACTTTGGAATATTACCAGTATTGGCGAAAGTTGCAGCTGGTTTTGGGGTTACTTCAATTACAATGGGAGTAGCGGCAATGATTCCGTTGGCAACTTATTATGCAACACCTCTTATTGCTTGGATTTATATACTTATTGAAAGAACAGAAGTTGAATTCCCAGATTACCAAAAGGGAATTTTAAAAATAGGACTTCCAGCTTTTGTGCTTTATATTATTGTGTTTGTTTTAACTGGAGCAATTCCGTTAACATAATTGCAAGTACATCGGTAAGACTTAATTATGAATAGGCTGATTAAGGAGGGTTAGATAGTAACCCTCCTTAATTAAAAGGAAATTGGTAAGGAGAACTAAAAAATGATTAAATTATATGATTCAGGAGTATATTTAGTAAACGGGAAAGAAATCTTAGCAGCAGAACATGATGTTAAGTTAGGAAATATAACTAAGGAAGAAGCTAAAAAAAATACAATAGCTTATTCTATACTAGAAAAACATAACACAGCAGAAAATATGAAAAAATTAAAATTAAAATTTGACTGTATGGCATCCCATGATATTACTTATGTAGGAATTGTTCAAACAGCCAAAGCTAGTGGACTTAAAAAATTCCCTATTCCATATGTGCTTACAAATTGCCATAATACATTAGCTGCTGTGGGGGGAACACTCAATGAGGATGATCACAGATTTGGATTGTCAGCAGCAAAGAAATATGGTGGAATTTTTGTACCCCCTCACTTAGCAGTAATCCATACTTTTATGAGAGAAATGATGGCAGGCTGTGGGAAAATGATTCTTGGCTCAGATTCACATACTAGATATGGTGCTATTGGTACAATGTCCATTGGAGAAGGGGGAGGAGAAATTGTAAAACAACTTTTATCACAAACATATGACTGTGACTACCCCGAAGTAATAGGTGTATATTTGACAGGAAAGCCAGGTCATGGAGTGGGTCCACAAGACGTTGCACTAGCAATAATTCGTGAAGTTTACAAATGTGGATATGTAAAAAATAAGGTTATGGAATTTGTAGGGGATGGTATCGAGAATTTATCTATGGATTATAGAAATGGTATTGATGTTATGACAACTGAAACTACATGCCTTAGTTCTATCTGGAAGACTGATGACACAGTTAAAAAATATCTTAAACTTCATGGAAGAGAAAAAGAATATAGTGAATTAAAGCCAAAAGATGTAGCTTATTATGACGGAATGGTTTATGTTAATTTAAACACTATTAAGCCAATGATAGCCCTTCCTTTTCACCCAAGCAATGCCTTTGAAATTGATGAACTCAATGAAAATCTAAAGGACATTTTAAGAGCTGCGGAAGTAGAGGGACAAAAACTATTTAATAATCCAAATGTTAAAGTGAAACTTATGGATAAAATAGTTAACGGAAGATTTAAAGTAGATCAGGGAGTAATAGCTGGATGTGCCGGTGGAATGTTTGAGAATATAGTTACAGCAGCTAATATTTTGGAGAACAAGAGCCTTGGAAATGATGAGTTTTCTCTTTCTGTTTATCCTTCATCTCAACCTGTAATGATTGATTTGACTAAAAAAGGATACATAGCAAAGCTTATGACAGCAGGGGTGACAATGCGTACTGCATTCTGCGGCCCATGTTTTGGTGCAGGAGATACTCCATTTAATCATGGATTCAGCATCAGACATACTACGCGTAACTTTCCTAACAGAGAAGGGTCTAAACCAGGAAATGGTCAGCTCTCTTATGTAGGTCTAATGGATGCAAGGTCCATAGCAGCCACAGCTGCAAATGGAGGATATCTAACATCTGCAGCAAACATTGATTATAGTGAAGAACTTCCTAAGTATGAATTTGATAAAACTGTATATGATAATAGAATTTTTCCAGGATTTACTAAGCAGGATGAAAAGACAGAATTAAAATATGGACCAAACATTGTAGATTGGCCTGAAATGCCAAAACTTGAAAAAGACTTAGTTTTAAAGGTAGCTAGTTACATTACAGATCCTGTAACAACAACAGATGAGCTTATTCCATCAGGAGAAACATCAACTTTCCGATCTAATCCACTTGGACTTGCAGAGTTTACGTTATCTAGGAAAGATCCAAGTTATGTAGAAAATGCTAAGAACATTCTTGAATTAGAAAAAGAAAGAGAAGCAGGAATTGGTCCTGAAGAAAAAAATGAAGAATTCAAAAATGTCTTAGATAAAATCAGGGGAATAAAAGGATTTGAAAATATAGACAGCTTGAGCACTGAAATCGGAAGTGTAGTTTATGCAAAGAAACCTGGAGATGGCAGCGCAAGAGAGCAAGCAGCCAGCTGTCAGCGTGTTCTTGGTGGCAGTGCTAATATTGCAGAAGAATATGCAACAAAAAGATATAGAAGCAATTTGATTAATTGGGGAATGATTCCGTTTATTTTAAAAGGAAAAACTCCTTTCAAAAATGGAGACTATATTTTTGTTCCTAATGTAAAAGAAGCAGTTCTAAGTAATGTTTCTAAGGTTAAAGCATATGTTGTTTCAAATGATATAAAAGAATTTGAACTTGAAATAGGGGAAATGACACAACATGAAAGAGAAATCATTTCTGCTGGCTGTCTAATCAATTATAATAAGAATAGATAAATATATATTGTGTTAAGAAAGCTGAAATGATATAAAAAAGGAGTGTTTCAAAACTATTTTCTACGTTAGTTCTGAAGCACTCCTTAAAATACTTTAATTTTACATTAATAAAAAAATACAAATTGATGTAATAGAACCTAAAATAGAACCTGCAAAAACATCTGTAGGATAGTGAACACCCAAATACATTCTGGATATCCCTATGGCAAATGCTGTAGAAATAAAAATAACTGAAACAGGTGGGAAAAATAAAGAACCCATTATCCCAATGGAAAAGGCAGCAGTTGTATGTCCAGAAGGAAATGAGTATTTATCAATGCCTATTTTTTTTATATTCAAATTTTCCATCTTTAAAAAAGGACGTAATCTATTAACAGTGATTTTTATTATCTCGGATATTATGTAACTTATGCTTAAAGCCCAAGCACTGCCCACACCAAATTTGTGAACTGCAGCATTTTTATTTAAAATCGCAGCTGCACAAAGGGGTATAGTTACAAAACCTGATCCAAAGTAAGTTATAATGGGCATTAAAATATCCAAAGCACTACACTTTAATGAACTATTAATTAATCTTAGTATAATAGCATCCCTATGCTCAATGCGCTGAAGGAAACTCATAAATTACCTCCATCATATTTTAAACTATTACTTTTATATGATATTAAGTATATACGAAAATTATTAAACTTTTATTAAGCTAATGTTAAAAGAATTTAACTATTAATTAGAATTCCCTTTCAAATATTTTTGTTTTATCTTCTCTCTTATAATCCTCAACGGTATCAATTTGAAGCTTGTGCAGAATTTCATTCATACAGTCACTATCCACAGCTACATTGATTTTAGAGTTATTAGCAAACTTATTTACAAATTCAGTCCCTTCTTCTTTAGGAATATTTGCTTTAGGGCCACCAACACATCCGCCAATACAACCCATTCCTTCGATAAAATTAGCATCCACATGACCATTTTGTGCTTTTGACAAAATTTCTTTACACTCTTTTACACCATTTGCCTGAATTGCTTTAAATAGTTTATATTTCTCGGGAAATAATCTTTCAACTGCATCTTTAACGGCGATGGAAACTCCACCAGTTCTTGCATATAATCTTCCGCCTTTAGATGCATATTCAGATGATGAGTCATGGCTAAGCGTACCTGGATCAATATCTAAACTTTTAAGAATATCTTTAACCTCAGAAAAAGTAAGGACAAAATCAATGTCTCCAATCAAATCCTTTTCCTTGGCTTCCGCTTTTTTAGCTATACATGGTCCAATAAATACTACTTTACAATCTGGATTCAAATATTTAAGCACTCTTCCTGCTGCTATCATAGGGGAAACTGAAGGGGAAACGTGTTTAACCATATCATTATAAACCCTTTTAAGCATACCAACCCACATAGGGCAGCAGCAGGAAGTAATCATTAAATCATCCTTGTCTTTTACATGATGATCAAATTCTATTGCTTCCTTTAAAGTAAGCATATCAGCAAAGAAAGCTACTTCGATCATATCTGTAAAACCAATCTTTTTAAATGCAGACCGCATTTGATCCATGGAAACATTATCTCCAAATTGTCCTACCATAGCTGGAGCTACAGCAGCTACTACAGGTGTTTTACTTTTTAGTAAGTTTACAAGAGGTATAAATTCAACTTTATCTAATATACCTCCACTTGGGCAAGCATCCACACAAAAGCCGCAATCAGCGCATTTATCAGTATCTATTTTTGTAGTGTGATTTTTAGCATCAATAAAAATAGCATCGAAAGGACAAGATTTTTGACATGAAGTTTTTCCATCAGAATCTACACAATCCATTGAGCAGCATTTAACACGATTTACAATTTTATGATCAGCTTCGTATGTGCCTATAGCATTTATTAAAGAAGTTATGTAATTATTACTATTAAAATCAACTTCAACACCGCAAAGTGCTGAAATAACATTTTTAAGCTGTTCTTTTTCAATTTCAGGTGATTTTAACAATTCATTTACCACTTTTTCAAAGTTATCATTATAATATGCATTTACAATAGTTTTAAATAACTCACTATAATTCTCTTTCATAAAACCTCTCCTTTAATAGAAATCCCTAAAAATACCATAAACTTTACTGAAAATATATGAAATTATGGTCGGGGTGACAAGGCTCGAACTTGCGACCTTATGCTCCCGAAGCACACGCGCTCCCATCTGCGCTACACCCCGATAGATTTATTATATTAAATAACATAATATAATTCAATAAATATTATGGTAATAAAAAAATAAAGGTATGAATTTTAGTATTGATTGTTAAATTAAAAGAGAGTTGTAAAAACAACTCTCTTGGTCGGGGTGACAGGGATTGAACCTGCGACCTCATGGTCCCAAACCACGCGCGCTCCCATCTGC
>JAQSXU010000197.1 GCA_029256485.1 Clostridiaceae bacterium | reverse complement strand
TTCTTTCCTCCTAAATTTTAAAATTCAGATAAATTATAGCATTTTTGTACAACCATGTAAAGTTATATAATGCTTGTAAATGTATATTTTGCACAAATAATATAATCAACAATTAATTCCATATGTAATTTGTACCAAATTCACATTCATTATGATAGTATACCACATTACATTAAGCTTGTACATAAAATAACTCATTTTTTATCTATTTTACTATTATCCCAAGTAATCCCTTTGTTGTCATTAAACTATACAAACTAAAATTCCGTTTTGGGTACTTTTTTAAAAACTTTTTTATTTTTTATAAATAAACTTTTATTTTCTTCTGTACCCTTTTATTAATACATTTTCACTATATAATACAATATAGTAAATTACTTTGAGTCCCTTTTCAGATATTTTAGAAATTATTTTCTAATATTCCTATAGTCCCTTTAATATCCTTAACTGACATTATATAATACAACCATAAAAATTATTTTGAGGCCCTTTTTTACAATGATCTTTGATCAATTTTCAATGCTTAATTCCTCTGCTATTTCAACTGATTATTGACCATTGACCATTGCGCCTAGAATTTCCACGTTCCAATAACTTTTTCCCCTTCCTTCAATGTATTTTCCGGCTCACCATCTGTAAATCCATATACTTCTTCCCCTGTATCATCAAAATTACTAATTACATTATCCTTTTTCCGATTCTTGTTAGATTTTCTATTCTTCTTATTTTCTAAATTTATCGGGCTATACTCTTTACTTTTAGTTCTCGCAGTCTGATTTTCTTTGTCCTTATTAATTTTTTCATTACTCCCATTATTAACTTCTAAATTGATCACTTTTTCATTTCCTACATTTAAACTATCTTTATTATCAATTTTTTCTTCATTAATATGTTCTGCTTTTGAGTCTTCTTTTTCCTTAATATTTATAACATTTAAATTATCTTCTTTAGTCAATTCCCCATTTCCTTTACCCTTGGTAACATTTTCCTTTTTAGCCTCCTCTTTTTTATCTGCCTTAATATTTTGATGCTTTGCAAAATTCTTTACCATATATACCTTATCCTCTGTAAATTCCACCATTTCTAACTTCATAAAAGTATTTAATGCTAATTCAACATCCTTTTCTTCTCTATTAAATTCTATTGCTAAAGTTTCTATTGTATAAGGAAGATTTTTTGAAAAATATAATTCTCCCATTAAATTTACCTTTCCAGCTAAAAGCACAAGTCTAAACCAGATATATTGAATCACATCTCTTTCTGGCATCCTATCTATCATTTTAAATTTTGTATCCTCTGGCATATCTGTTCTAAATTTTATATGTTTTCTTTCTCTCATTTCTATCATTCCCCTCCATATATATAATAAATAAAGACTTAAAATCTTCTTATTTGCGGCATAGCTGCTCTTTTCTAATGCGCATATTACTCATTTCCCTTCTTAATAAAATTAACTTTCTACATTAGATATATGGTTTAATAATTGTAAAAGCATAAAATACAAAAACTTTTTTAATTTTTCCTCCATCAAATTGATAATTAAGCATAAAAAGAGAGTACTCTTTCGAATACTCTCAAAATAAATTGATTTAATGTTACTATTCAGTTCTAGCTCCATCTGCTCCTAATTTATATTCACCTATTGTTGTATTACTTGCCATAACACCATTACTATTCAAGTAATAATATTTCCCATCAATATCTCTCATCCAACCAATTTGCATTATTCCTTGATTATCAAAATGATACAAGCTTCCGTTTATCTTTTGCCAACCTATTTTTTTCACACCATCTTGTCCAAAGTAATACCACAATCCATCTACTTTCTTCAAGTCTGTAACCTTATTCCCATCAGCATCCACATTTGTATTGCTTACAGCTTGATTGTTATTAGAATTATTACTATTAACATCAGTTCCTCTGAAAATATTTAAAGTATAAGTCCTTGAATTATCATCATCATCTTCGACATATACTTCTATTTCATTTTTGCCTTTAACTAATGAAACTTCTTCTTTATATTTATCATCATTAGTAACTTTAGTTCCATCAATCTTTACTTTATAATCATCATAATCATTAGAATCAGCATCAGGCCTAGCACCTATTGTTATTTTATCAATATTTTCTGCTACATTAATATTGTAAGTGTAAGTTTTTTTAGAAAAGCTTATTTCTCCACTACTTACAGTAATATCCTTTAAATACACATTATCTTTCTCTTCATCAACAGTTCCAGTATATTTTACTCTAACTCTATATTCACTAATAACATTAGTTTTATCATTATACTTAACTGATCCAGGATTTTCACTATATACTCTCACGACAATAGTTTTTGAATCTGATAAACCTATTGCAGCACCTATTCTTTTACCTTTAGCTAAACTTGAAGTATCACCAAATACTCTTACATTGTCCTCATTTACACCATCCATATCTATTTCTACAGAATCCGAAGATGTTTTAGCATAATAAGTTCCAGGTTCATCACTAGAATCAACAGAATGCTCACAATCACTATCAGAATATAGTGTCATAGAATTTCCGCTTGATTTCACCTTTAATTTTGTTACTCCATCATTTGAATTAGCATATGCTTTTATACTCATAAAATTAAAATTAGCCGCTGGTGCTACTCCACTAAGAACTCCTAAAACAAGAGTCATAGAAATCATTCTTTTTATATTTTTGTTCATGTCATTTCCTCCCCTTTCAATTGTCAGTTATCAATTTTCAATTGAGGACACCACTCAGCATTGAAAATTGATAATTTACCATTGATAATTGATTATTTTGTCCACGCTCCATTTGGACCCAATTTATATTGTCCAACAGTTGTATTATAAGCCATAGATCCATCATAACCTAAATAATAATATTTTCCTGTATTCGCATCTAATATCCATCCTGTTTTCATCATACCAAAAGAATCAAAATAGTACCATTTATCGCCAACTTCCTGCCAGCCTGTTCTTTTAGCTCCATCCGCTCCAAAGTAATACCAGATTCCATTTATATTCAACCAATCTGTAGCCATGTTTCCATTATCCTGCAAATAATAATTTCCCATCCAAGTTCTTTTTACTGGATTTCCTGTTACATCATTATATTGCCATTGTCCACTAACTTGTATCCATTGATTAGGTTTAACAGTTTTAGCATCATCAGCTTTTGTGTCTGTTTTTATATCTGTTGTATTTGAAGTTGTATAATCATCGCCTCTATTTATTATTAAGGTATATTTTCTATAATAATCACTATGACTATATTTAACTTCTATTTCAAATTTATTTTCACCTTTATATAAATCTACAGTTTTTTTGTATTTATCATCTGAGTCCACATAATGATTATCAATAAGTACTGAATAATCATCATTTTCAGGCTTAACTTTAATTGTTGCTTCATTCACCTTAGTAGGTACATTATAAGTATAAGTTGTTTTTGATTTGTATAGAGGAATATCTTCATTGTTTATATTAAGCTTGTCTAAAAAGATATCATCATAAGCATGTGAATCATCAGTATATGTATCGTTATTATCATCAGTACCTGTATATTCTATTCTAACTTTATATGTAGTTAATACATTTGTATCATCGCTGTATCTAACATCATCCGCAGGCTCTTCACTATATACCTTCATTGTTATTAATGTTGTCGGAAAGCTCTTTGATAATCTAATGTCAGTATTTATCTTTTTACCCTTAGAATCAGTTCCTCTAAATACCCTAACATATTTTGAACTAACCCCACCCATGTCTAACCTAACTGTATCTGCTGAAGTTTTAGCATAATATATTGTATCAGCCTCTACATCTTCAGGCGCCACTCTTTCATTTTCCTTATAATCACTTTTTTCATAAAATTTTATGTTATCTCCATCTGTATTCAACAATTCTAACGTATCGAAATACTTGTTTGAATTTGAAGCCGCATATGCCTTTGTAGTTAATAAATTCATACTAGCTGCTGGCATACTAGCACAAAAAGCACTAAACATAAATGCTATTGCAATTATCTTTTTAATATTTTTATTCATTATATCTTCTCCCCCTTGAATAAATCGTTTTAATGAAAATTATTTTTCTAACATATTAAGACAAAATTTCACCTATATATATATTACCATTTATAATCCAATATTTTAATATATATTTGAATTTTTATAATTTAATTCTATAATAATTAATTTTCAATTATTAAACATCGTTATTTCCTCTCTAAATTTTTAATCAACTTTCTATTCTAATATATACCTAGTAAAAGAACGCCTATTAACTAAGCGCTCTTTTTATATCTTATTAATTCTTTAAATAATGTATTTATTTTATGTTTATCTTCCTGTCCACGCTCCATCGGCACCTATAGTATATCCTTGTATTTTAGTACTACGAGCCATAGAACCATCTCCTGGGTTTAAGTAATAATACTTTCCATCAGTATGTTTCATCCATCCTGTAAACATTTTTCCTTGACCATCTAAGTAATACCAATTTCCTCTTACCATCTGCCAGCCTGTCTTTCTAGCTCCATCTGTTCCAAAGTAATACCATGCTCCATTAATTTGATACCAATCAGTAACCATATTTCCATAATCATTTACATAATAACTTTGTACCCAACTATTCTTTAGTATTTTACCATTTCCATCTAAATACTGCTTATTTCCTCCAACTTGCACCCATTGATTTACTTTTGTAGGTGTTGCATCAGTTGCTGTACTTGGTTTCGAATCGGCTTTAGTTGTAGACGTTGTGGTAGTTGAATCATTTGAAGAACTTCCTCTATTAATGTTTATTGTATAAACTCTCTTATTATCATCTTCATCTTCAAGCTCAACCTTAAATTTGTTATTTCCTTTTTTCAAATCAACAGTCTTTTTAAACTTATCACCGCTATCTACTTCATCATCATCAATTGTAACAGTGTCCTCATCTTCATCTGGTGGTACAGCCTTAATTGTTGCTTCATCTGTATCAATATCAACACTATAATCATATGTAGTTTTTGAATCAGATAAAGAAATAACATCTCCATTTATAGACAGCTTATCTAAATAGATGTCATCATAATCATCCGAATTATCTGAATCATCCGAGCTATCACTGTCATCAGAACTGTCACTACCATCGCCTGTGTATTTTACTTTAATTTTATAATCATTTGCCATATCCTCATCATCTTCGTATCTAACATCATCATCTGGCTCTTTATCATATATTCTTACAATAATTATATTAGTTCCCGATGAAAGACTTATATCACTTCCAGGTTTTTTTCCTTTTGTAGACTTTGAATCACCTTTAAATACTCTTACATATTTTGTACTAACCCCCTCTACATCAAAACTAATTGTATCTGATGAAGTTTTAGCATAATAAACTACATCAGGTTCTATGTCATCGGAATCTACCTTATCATCATAACTACTACTGTCATAAATTTTTATATTACTTCCACTTGAACTTTCCATTTTTAGACTTTCAAAGGTATCATTATCATTTGTATCTGATGCATATGCCTTTGCCATTAATAAATTAGCACTTGTTGCTGGCGCTGCTGCTGAAATAGTTCCTACAGCCAACGCTAATGCCACTATTCTTTTTACATTTTTACTCATTTTCTTCCCTCCACTTTTATTTGTCAATTATCAATGCTCAATTATCAAATATCAATCTGACATGCTGACTTCATCACGTATAAGCTTTACTATTGTCATTGATCAATTTTCAATTCTCAATGCTTGCTACTTCAATTGAACATTGATCATCGATCATTGACAATTGCCTACACCATTGCTCCATTACTATCTAAAGTATTTCCCTCAACAACTGAATTTTTAACCATTTTTCCTGTTGCATCTAAGTAATACCATTTTCCATCTGAACTTTCAACCCAACCAGTTTTCATTGCTCCGCTGCCATCTAAATAGTACCAATTTCCTGAAGAATCTCCTAACCATCCTAATTTCATTACTCCACTTACATCTAAGAAATACCATTGACCTTTAACGCTTACC
>JAQSXU010000196.1 GCA_029256485.1 Clostridiaceae bacterium | reverse complement strand
TAAAATCCATTTTAGCAGTAATAAAAATTGGTGCAGCTACTGCAAAAATAGCTAAAAAAATTAAATATTTTTTTGCTAATATAAAATCTTTTTTTACAAGACTATATAACATTTTTATCTCCTCCTATATACGCCAGCATAATGTCTTCAATAGTTGGTCTTTCTATTAATACATCATTCATTTGTTTTCGCACATCAGCTTTTTTGTTTGTAATGCCTTGAAAATTATATTCAGTTTCATGTAATGTTAAGAATAACTTTCTCGTTTGGTCATTAAGCTTCATCCTGTCACCCTTAACTAGACCATGTGTGTCTAATATTATGTCTTTTTCTTCACTTAGCACGATTCTGCCATTATGAATTAAAATCAAAACATCAGCTACTTTATCCAAATCAGATGTGATATGAGTAGAAAAAAACACACTTTTACCATTTTCTTTCATAAACTCTAAAAGTATATCCATCAATTCATTTCTAACTAGTGGGTCAAGTCCGCTTGTAGGCTCATCCATAATCAACAAGTCTGCATGATGGGAAAGTGCCAAAGCAATGGCGTACTTCATTCGCATACCTTTTGACAGCGTAGAGATTTTTTGACTGAGCTTTAACTTAAAGCGGTTAATATAGTTATTAAAAACTTTCTCGTCCCAATTTGAATATGCCGGGGCAATAATACTTTTCATTTCCAGAAGTGTCATATCTTCATAAAGATAACCTTCATCCAGTACAACCCCTATTTGGTTTTTCAGCATCCGTTCGTTCTTGTCAATTTCTTTGCCAAATAATTTAATACTTCCAGCATCCTTTAGCATAAGTCCAAGAATTGATTTTATAGTTGTGGTCTTTCCAGCACCATTTATACCAATAAAACCAGTAATACAGCCCTCTTGTAATGAAAAGCTGACATCATTTAACTGAAAAGTACCAAAATCTTTTTTTAATCCATTTACTTCTAAAACCTTATTCATTCCTTCTCCTCCTCTTCAAATATTAAATCCATCATGGAATACAATTCATTTTTGGAAATTCCAAGAGAACGTGCAGTTTCCCATGCCTCTGAAAGTTTTATTTCCACCATACGTCTCTTTGATTCCCTCAAAAGCTCAAGATTTTCTGGTGCTACAAAGGATCCTTTTCCTGCTTTAGTTATAATAAAACCTTCTGATTCAAGTTCGTCATATACTCTTTTGGTAGTAAGAACACTAACATGTAATTCATTTGCTAATGCTCGAATTGATGGAAGAGGTTCTCCTTCTTTTAATTCACCACTAATTATTGCAGTCTTGATCTGCTCTTTTATTTGTTGGTACAAAGGCTGTTCAGATATATTTGAGACAATAATTTTCATTTAAACTCCTCTCCGTTTTCATAGCTGTTAATGTACATCATATACACCATGTACACAATACACATTATATGTAAATATTACGTAATTGTCAATAACATTTAAAAATAATAAAAGCACTGGTATAAAATATAACCAATGCTTCAATGATGCATCTACAGCTTTTAACTATATCTTTAATTTGAGTTAAAGTTAGTGTTATAATCAATACATAACATTAATGTGAAAGGGTGCATAATATGAGGAAAAAAGAACATGAAAAGGAAATTATTGAAGATATCAGCAATAAGTCAGCTTCTCCAGTAAAAAATACCAATATGCTTGGAGCTGCCTTTATGGTTTTTATTCTACCAATAATCTCCGTATTTATAGGAGTGTTTATGGGAGGTTTTATAGGACAATCTATTGGAGTTTCTGTTAAAATTTTTCAAGTTATAGGCGGATTATCTGCTTTTGCCTTAGCAGTGGTACTAATAAAGTTATTTGACAAATCTGCTAAAGTAGATGTAAATGCTGAGAAAATTACCTGGGAAGACATGTAAATGGGGTATAGAGCTAATGTTAACTTGTCAATGCGGTATTTATATATTAATTTGTGCCGCATCACCTCTCCTTGAAATTTCTAAGCTTCTTTAATAATTTCAATTATATCCTTTTTTCTTAAATTCCTTATTATCTAAAATTATAACTTCTGACTTTTCTTCCTTTGCTGCCTTCTTTGTGTGATTTACAAGCTTTATAACGTCCTTGTATGATTGTTTTGCTCCCTTTACAAGCAAGGGCACTCCTATGAAATCAATTTTTAGCCACCTAGAAAATAATCCGCCAAAGGTCATTGATAATGGAACAGTTGGCGACGTATTGGAAAAAACGATTTTCTCATTTAATAGATTTTGTTTATGAAGCATAGAAGCTAAATTATATAATCCTGGAATTAAAACCTTGGAACGTCCCCTGCCTACAACATAGACTTTGTTTCCATCTTCATCACTTCCATAATAAAAAAGTTCTCCACGATTTCCATATACTAATTTATTAAAGTTAGGTAATTTCAATATTTCATCCTTAGTTGGTTCTCTTGTTTCATCCAGCATTTTTAAGTGATAAGCAATTGCTAAAATAGATGAGTGGGTTCCTCCATAGCAATTATATATGTATATCATTATAAATCACCTGATTTCTTATTTTTTAGCTTTGTTTTAATAATTTCATTGATCTATGTGCACTGCCATCAGCATTAACAATATCATCATCTGTAAGACCTGCCTCAACTGCAATATTATAAGCTTTGCCAAAATCCCCTACATCCTCCGATTTGTGTGCATCACTTCCCAATGAAAATTTAACACCCATATTCTTTAACTTTTTTATTGTTTCAATATCCATATTTCTATGACTTCTGTTTATTTCCAAAGCAGTATTTCTTTCAACAGCTGCCTTTCCAATTTCCATAATATCTGGATTAACATGTTCTAAAGGATGATTTAATATTGTAATTTCATATTTTTTAATAGCGTTAATTGCAGCTTCTGTATAGTTCCTCAATAGAAGTGGATTTTGTAATGCTCCAGGATGATAACCCACACAAATTATATCCAGGTAATCAATTACTTCATCTTTTATATCTATATCCCCTTTTTTAGTTACAATATTACATTCTACCCCAAGAAGAATCTTAAAGTTATTGTCCTTCAATAATGGACTGTTATTAAAATCATCAATTAATTTACGTAATTTTTCATATTGATTTAGTTTCATTCCGAAGGTAATATGTTTATAACCATGGTCTGTTATGGCAATTTCTTTTAATCCTCTTTTTATTCCAGCTTTAACATTTGATTCAATACTTCCTTTTGCATGTTCTCCCAGAATAAAATTAAATAAGGGAATATGTCCCTTTGCAATATTAGTATGAGTATGATAATCTGCAATAATCTTAAAACTCATTTTATCCCCTCCAGTTTTATTTTGCCCATATTACTGGATAATACTTACCTCCAATTGATAGTGCTAAAAAACTCTTTAAATTTTTTGTATTGATATTCCATCTCCAAATTTATCAAATAGCATTATTCACCAGCAGCAATTAATGTTCTTATTGGTGCTTTCTTTTCTTATTTGGATTGGCAGGAAACCAACCCTTTTTTACTCGTTGTTCCTGTTCATATAGTTCATGAATAGACCAAAACAATGTAAAGCCTAATACTGCAGTTAAAATAGATAATATCACGTTATCAATAACTACTGAAAGTCCAACGCATATGATTCCCCCGATAAGATAAAGCGGCCAAATATGTTTTCCTATGTAATATTCAGATTTAATTACAACAGGATGCATTATACCTATAATAAAAAATACACCTAATCCAATTATAATTCCATTCCAATTCATTACCTATTTCCTCCTAACATTGTAATATTTAATTTCATAATATTTACAGTTCTACAAAACCTTTAATTATCCTTCCAAATGTTGTAAAATAAAAATACACCCTATTGGGTGTACATAGCAGCTAATATATTCTCTTTTTTAAAATGTCTTACCTGATGTCTTAAATAGCAATATGCTTCAACATCATTATCCTTGATCTTTATTATTTTAACATTTCTTTGAGTAAATTCATTTCCCTTTTGATACATTATAGTGATAACTTTATGCGCAGCTAGTGATGTTTTCAATACATTATCAAACATATAACCACCTCGAATAACTTTGAGATAATTATAACATATTAAATTTTAAAATACAAACATATGTTCCTAATTTAATTTATTACTTATTATTTTCAGAATAAAATTTTAGGGCTTCTCCTATAAATTCAGATGCACAATTTCCGTATTTCTTATCAACTTCATGTCAGCTTCTTTTGACTTACATCTTTCAATAAATTCATTTCAGTCCGGGATTGGCTAATAATCACCTGCCAATCATTAAAGTTTCTACGCTATGGAAATCAGTGGAAATTTCCTTGTAATTTTTCACTATGGTGAGTCATACTTGCTTCATCATTAGAAAAGGTTAAGGGTTTACAGATGTAAGCTCTTGATTTATACTAAAACTGTATTATTAAATTATGAGAGGGTTGTAAATGATAATGGTTATCGATATGAGCAAAAAACAAGTTTACGTGATAAGTCTGTCCAAAAATAAATATTATGTAAACTTATTTTATAACCTGTCAACAACACTTTTATATTTCCAATAAATGTAGGGTCGTGACAGCGTCACGACCTTTATTATTTTTATGGTGAATTAATCTCCATATGTTGATAGGTTATCTAAAAATGGAGGTTAACAATATGAAAAGTATATACAAAAATTCAAATTTGATTATTTATTTAGTTGGTATCTTTGTTTCAGGTATTGGATCGAAACTTACAACTATAGCATTATCTGACAAAGTGTTGAGACTTACTGGAAATGATTTTAATGTAAGTTTGGTTTTTATGCTTCAAAGTATACCCATTCTAATATTTGGTATGTTTGCTGGTAATGTAGTAGATAAGAAGAATAAGAAAATAGCCTTTATAATAATTAATATTATATTTGCTCTTACTTCTTTTACTTTTGCTTTCACGTATAATAAATTTATAATTTTTTCTGTTGTTCTTATAAATGGCATTATTCAAGCTTTTTACATTCCAGTTGGAGTTTCTTTAATGCCATTATTAGTTCATAAAAAATATTTAACTGAAGCTAATGGTCTTAAAATGTCAATAAATGGAATTATAATGATAGCTGGTTATGCATTTGCTGGTATTTTGATTAGTTTTACTGGAAATACTATAGCTTTTATACTTGATGGTTTATCTTTTATATTTATAGCAATACTATCTATTTTTTTAAGAATTAATAAGGTTAATTTTATTAGTAATGTATATAATGAAACAAATTTTAAAAAAGATATGATTGATGGTTGGAATTTTATTAAGAACAATGAAAATGTAAAATATATGTTTTTGATTGATATAATTACTAACTTTATTATTTCAATGCAGACACCGCTTACATATATTTTTGTAGAAAAATATTTAGGTGGAAGTATCTTGATGGCAAAAAGAACTGGGCTTCTATTTGCGTCTGCAGGTATTGGCACAATATTTGGTGGTGTAATACTTGGAAACTTTAAAAGTAGAAATAAGTTAATGCTTCTTTCAGTTTCTCTTGTCTTTGATAGTATGTTAGTTATAGCTTTTTCATTAAATAGGTATTTCCCTATTGCTTTATTTATATTTGGAGGAATGGGAGTGGTTGGTGCATATAACGGTAGTATTTTACAAACGGTTATTCAAGAAAAAACTCCGGAAAATTTACTGGGTCGTGTTTCAGGCTTTATTAATTCTATAGTTCAACCTATAAGTGTAGTATCTATTCTAATAGGAGGCATTTGTTCTAATTTAATTGAAGTTAAGTGGATTTTTATTTTCGGTGCATTATTAGAGCTATTAACTGGATTATATTTTATTAGAACATGAGAAATATATGCCTTTTTCTTGCAACTCTATAACTAATCTTATAGGTAAACAACTTCAACTATAAACTTAGTGAGCTTAAGGCTATTCACCCTAACCTTAACGTTTATTTTAATACGATAATTGATGAGGCAGTCTCACATTACTATGATTATGTTTTTAATTCTAAGAACAGCTAGTTTACTAGTTGAGAATAGAGCTAGTGCCTGTACCAAAATGTATTACAAAAATTAAGGCGGACTACCACCTTGACGCTACGCTACATCTGCCTTTTTCCATTTGTAGGGTTTAGCATG
>JAQSXU010000195.1 GCA_029256485.1 Clostridiaceae bacterium | reverse complement strand
ACAATTAGTGGATAAATAGATATAATCATTATATATAATAAAATCATTATCAAACGTCTTTAAAATAGTGACAATATCAACATAATTTATTTTATCATTCATTTCAATTTCATAAATTTTCATAGAAAAACTCCTATTATATATTTGTTTAATTTATTACTATCTTCTCCATCCAAAATTATTTTTCTGTAATCTATTTAGGTTATTTCCAAATGGATTACTAACATTTGAATTTGTTGAAGACGATTGATTAGTCGTTGTATTTCCATATGCTGTTACATCAATCTTATTTTTATTCAAAAATAATCTATTATACGTTTCCATTTCATTTACTAAAGATAATCCATACGCCAATGAAGTCGCTCTATCACGTTTTTGTGTAGCAACAATTCTATCATATACTGTATTACCTGATGGAGTCGTTGACTGTTTAATATTGCTTAATTCTTGAATTGTTAAATCTGCTTGTATAAAATTTACAAATTCTTCTTTAGTGATATTTCCCAATTTACATTCCATATCTTTTTCGGCAGAATGTTTCAACATTCTTAAAGTTCCATTTTCAAAACAGGCTTTCACATATGTATACATTGTATTATTACTACTATTTGTTGCTGTAATACCTCGTAGCATTTGTTTTGCATTTTTTATTGACATACTCTCGTTATCATTATCTAAAATTAATGGAGGATATTCTGTAATATCTCCAGTAGAAGGATTTTTATATTCCCAAGTTTCATAAAATAAAGAGGGTAATGCTTCTCCGTTACCTCTCATATCTATTATTATTTTTATTGCATTTGGGAAATGTAAATGATATAATTCCCTTAGAAAATCTCTCTGTTCTATTAGAGTTGTTCCATTGTGTGTTTTAGTAAAAACAACATCTTTATAATATGTACCATTTGCTCTCTCTTTTAATTTTATTACATGAGTACAAGCATTATCTGAATGTTTCGCTGTTGATAAAGCAACGTCATGTACTATAATATATTCAGATTTACTTTTCTTAGGTTGCGACAATTCACAAGTATCTAATAACCTACATGGATTAGTTAATTCATATGGATAATAACTTTCACCACTTGAACCAACAAATTCTCCACAATATTCATATTTAAAAATTTCTTCTGTTGTATCTGGTTTTTCTCTTTCCTCTTGTATGTCTTCTTCATCAAATATACCCGATTCTATACCTACCCTATAATCTAATGTACATACAAAGTAATTCTTGTTTCCACTTTTCATTTTGTCATAAAAATATTTAAATCTAGTATATAAATCACTTGTTTTTAAATATGCTGATGAAATGAAAATAACTTTACCTTTTTCTTTTTGGTTATGTTCAATGGCTATAGGTCTTTTAGTTTTTGTCATTGGTATTAGTATTGTAGAAATAACATTATCTTGAACAAGTCTTGCTTCCATATATATTATCCATAAAGCTTTTTATCTTTATGTTCTGGGAGTTACCTCCATACTTATATTTAAGATACGTCTGTTAATTCAGACCAGTTTAGCATATCTTTTTACCATATTATAATTAAATAACTTAGGTACAGGGAACTCTTGGGTTCATTATATTCTTTATTAAATAAAGTTTCAAAACCTATGCGTTGCGTGTGACTATATTGTTAAGTATAGCCTTCCACTCGGATTAACTTATATTGAATATCATATAAGTATTCCCCGTTTTCTTTCCCTGTCATAATCTTAAATATTTCTAAATAAGACGACAAATTCTATCAATTAAGAGATAATTAAATCTCCACGAACGTGCTCCATCTCCACCATTTCTACCTAATACTATTGCTCTAATTTCACTACCATTTCTAAATTGTACTACACAATCATCAGCACTTGTTTTAATAGGAAAAACTATTTCTCTTTGTATATTAGGATTATTTGCTAATTCTCCTTTTATTTTTTGTATAATTACATTACGAGCTTGTTGACCCTGACCACTTGCAATTCCGCACTTCAGATTCTTATAGAGAATAGAAGATGCAATAAAAAAAACTGCTGAAATCCAACTCTTACCAAGCCCTCTGCAACATATTAGCATTATATATTGATTTCTACCCATTGCCCTTAAAATTAGGCGTTGAAAAAAATGTAATTTCAGTTTTAGTACATCAACACAAAATTTATCAATATATTGCCTATAATATGCTATAAATTTTTTCCATTCTTCTTCTTGCAATCCATCTGATTCTTCATTTACAGGATCTTGACTCAAATTGCTATCTACATTGTCGTATTTACCTTCTTTTTTATCTCTACTTTTTTTACTGTAATGTTTATATGTTGCCAATTAATCCACCTCCTTTATATTGATTTCTCAATATTTTTAAATTGATTTAAAAGATGGTCTAATTCATCTTCAGGGAAATCTTCTCTTTCATAAATCCATGAATGACTTTCTACTTTATCAACTATTTGTGCAATCCCATTTATCCCTGAGTTAGTATTTGTTCTTGTTTGTTCACTAAATTGGGCTGATTTACATAGACTATCAAAAGCATCTTTTAAATCTTTATACCTTTTATCTGACCCTGATACTCCGTTCAACATGTCATCAGAAGCTTTATCCATTGCTAATGACGCTTTTGCAATTTTTCTAGCATAATCTTTATGATTTTTATTTACTATTTTAAAATCATTATTTAACTCTGTATAATAATCATTTAAGTATTCTAAATCTGATTTTGTATATGTACCTCGCCATTCCTTACTATAAACTAAAGTATCATTTTCTTGATTTTGTTTATCTTTATTTGTTATTTCCTTATTATTTATTTTATTTTTAATATTTTTTTCAAAAACAGAATCTTTCCATGTTAAATTTGAGTTTTGTGGCAACGAGTTCAAATTTTTAAAATAAATGCCGATGCTGTCTGCATTACTATTAATTGCCCTTTCATATTCATCATATAAAAATGGGATATCCATCTGCTGTAAAATTTGTTTAAATTTATTTATATCAATTGTTCCATCAGAATTATATATAGCTTTTTTTAAGCATAATTTACAAATTGATATTTTGCCATCAGGATATAATATCTTATTTTTTGCAGAAAAGAATCCTGTTTCTATATTTTTAGATTTATGACAGTCACTACAAACTTTTTTTGGTATATCTTTTTTTATTTTATTTGTAGTGCTGTTTGTAGCTATTTTTCTAGTCATATTTTCACCTTCTTTATTTCTACATAATAAAAAAGAAGCAATTTAATTTATTGCTTCTTTTACATCTTCTTTTCTAATTCTTTTTAAATGACCATAATTATTATCATTAATACTATCTGAAATATTAATACTATAATGACTATGTCCTTTTTCATTTGATTTAAACCACTCTTTTGCCTTATTTATCTCATCAATTATTATTTCATCTGATGGTAAATAATCTTGAGGGCTATTTATAAATATTCCTTTCCATCCTTGCCCTTTTAAAAAATAGTATCGTCTACGTTCTTTATTTTCAAACTCTTTCCGTGTTATACTCCCCATTCTCACACCCAAATCATGTCCTCCACCATTATATTCAATATATATATTATCATTTGGGAAAGCTATATCTAAGCTAGGAGTATTATTTGAATAGTTTAATTCTCCTCCTAATAAATTATGTAAATATAATTGTTGATTAGATGTTGCTATTGTACTATTTTTATAAAATGATTCTGCTTTTTTAATTTTTACTTCTTCCATTTGAGAAACATTATCTACTCCATATGTGTCTTGTAATTTATTTATTATTTTTTCTTTTATTTCCTTACTTTGTAATGGATATAAAACACCATAATGTTCATTTAATGTTTTATTAAACTTCTCTTTAATTTCTGGTACGCTTAAGACTCCACTTACTCCATATTTTTCCATTATTGTTTGCTTGAATTTCTCTTTTATTTCAGGTGCTTGTGCACTATATTCTACTCCATATTTTTTCAAACATGTTTGCTTTTTCTTTTCTTTAATTTCTTCTGATTGAAATCCATTATCTACACCATATTTTTCTTGCATTATTTGTTTATATTTTTCTTTAAATTTATCACTTTTAGCATAACAATCTACGCCATATTTTTCTAAACATACATTTTTATAATTATCTTTATATTCATCTAAACAATTTTTACTCACTACACCATAATTTTTCAAATTACTTTCTTTTACTTTTTCATTTATACATTTTCCAGAATCACAACAAATTTTATTAATTGTCCCATTTCTTTTTATATTTCTATTATGCTCACACCATTTTCTATGAAACTTTTCATGACAATAATCACATTCAAATTCAACATATTCTGCGGAATTTTCTTTTAAATCTTCTACTTTTACTTCTAATTCGCTACCCATTTTTGTAAATACATACCCTTTAGATATGTAATATTTTTTAGTTTTTGCATTCCATTTTGTTTTTACAGTTTTACTTATTAATCCCACAATACATTACCTCCGTAGTAATTTTAATTTATTTTTCCGATTATATATAAAAATAGTGGGAAACAAGGTCGGAATCCTTGCTTTCAATAAGGCTCATGACTTCCTTATCTATCCACTATTTATAGTTTATCATCTTCATTGTTACTTGTCAATCATTTATTGTATATTTTTTAATTTATTGTTATATATCCTATTTATCTTTAACAATGAAAAAATCGTCTATATTATCATTCCTAATTGCTACTTCCTTAAACTCAGCATACTGCTTTTTATCCATCTTTCTAATCATCTCATGACCATCTGCAAATATAACTTTAATTTTTAATATTTTATCCATTATTAAAACCTCTTTCACATTTATAATTAATATTTTAATTTATTTCTATTCAATTAATCCTAATTTTCTTTGCACCTTTAATTCTAATTTCTTTTTATGAATCCAATTTTTTACAAATTTTAAATCATACCACTCATTACGAATATTATAATCATTACCGTTTTTACCGAAATATCTATGTAACGATTGTTCAACTTCTCTAGTTGAATTTTCCAATATGTATATTACTTCTAACTTATCAGAACAACCTGTTTGTAGTTGCTGGATTCTTTTATTTACTTCTTGCGTTGTGAATCCAATTTTTATTGCATGTCCATTTGATATCATATAAACAGTTCCTAATTTTTTCATAAAACTTCATCACGTCCTATTGACATACTTGACAATCAGTATTATTATGATATTAATGGTATAGTTATAAATTTTTATAAATTTATTTTTAGTGTTAAATAATATCATTATCATTAATAATTGTAGTTTTATCTAATATATTTAATTTAATATTCATTACTGCTACCTGATCTTTTTCAGATACGATTTTATAATTTAATATTTTAAATTTATCTATTAATTCACTAATTGTTATTATATTATCTTCTCCATACAATACTTTTTCTGATTCTCTAGGACAAACTTGATATCTTAATATAATTTTCTTTACCTTATCAAAATTATCAATTAATTTATTATTAATTACTGCATTGATTAGATTAACATATGCTCCTACTCCAGTAGAATTATACGAAATAATTTCTTTAGTTATTTCTTCAATAGCTCCAATCATATTATCATTCTCATCATAAAAATAATAATTTCCTACTCCTAATTTAAAATATTGTTCAAACATAATACATTCTCCTTTGATGTTCGGTCATCACCCTAAAATTTATAGAATTAAATCCATAATAAAACACGCCATATAGACGACGTGCTTGATTTAAATTTAATTTATTGGTTTTTCCATAAAAAGCATATTTTATATCAATTATATTTAATTATTCTTTTTCAACTTTTTCCAATATAGATTTCAAACTACTACCTATTGTATGTCCACTATCTGCTGTATTTTTAATATATTCAAGACAAACAATAGCATTATCTATAGGATTCAAAATATCAAAATCTTTTTTACCATTCCATACATGACTTATATCTTCTAATACATCATTCAAAGTTACTTTGTTTTCATCTTTATAAATAACCTGATATAAGTCAGTTATCATTTTTAATATATTTTGCCTAGTCATTACATTATTTTTCTCTGGTTTTATAGCCATATATTCTGATAATAAATCCTGTAATATAGGCAACAATGAATCTTTAATATCTTCTTTTCTA
>JAQSXU010000194.1 GCA_029256485.1 Clostridiaceae bacterium | reverse complement strand
ATAATATTTATAAAAATGGCTTACACTCTGAGGTAAGCCATTTTTACTATTGCTTAATTAAGCATATTAATATTTATTTCATGAATAATAATTTACTTTGAAAAATATCTAAATTAATACATATACAATTGCTCTGCATCTATATGTAGCTCTTTTAAATAATGGTGTTGATTTTATTAGGACAAGCCTTAAACTTAGTAGTAAAGCTCAGAGCATAAATAACAAAATTTTATCTTTTGCTTCACTATGCTGACATTGTTTATTTAATGCCTATTGTAAATGCCTGATCATAATATATTGTTGTATTATTTATAACCTTAATTCTCTTATTTAGCAAGGTTTCATCAAATACCAGTACAGACTCGTTACTTTTAGTTCCGCTTACGCTCTCATCTATATTTCTCATGTATGTCTTACCTTGTTCATCCACTAAATAAAATGGAAGATACTCATTTATTGGAAATTGAGACTTGAAATGAACATATGTCTTTCCATCCTTCTCCTCAGCTTTTGTTATAATTAATTGCTTGTTTGAGCCAAGAGGTATCCTTGTTTCTCCTTTTAAGTTAAGTGTTATTCCTTCATTCTTTTTACCTTGAAAATAATTATAAGGTATTATGGTTATAGACTTACTGTTCATGTCAGCATTTCTGAAACTTCCTATATATTTCCCATAACTTTCATATTGAGCAACTTCACCACCCAAGTGGTTTAAAATATTATTTTTGTCATTAACTGCAATGTAATCAAAAAAAGTATTTTCCCTAGAAACAGTGCCTTGCAAGTATACACTAATAGGAGTAACTATAACTTTTTCAAGCTTAGTATTTGGGAAAAGACTAGATAAATCTTTATTAACTACTATTTCCTTTATATTTTCTTTAGTCTTTTTATTCTCCACAGTTAAATTAAAGTCCCAATTGCCTTGTATGTTCCCAACTTTACTTATGTCTATATCCAGAGTGAATTTATCTGGTATCTTTTCCCTGCTTATTTGAAGGCTGTCAATAACTTTTTCTTTAATATCAATTGATTTTTCATTTGAATCAAAGTTGTTTCCTGCAATTCTATACAAAATAACTCCAGAATATGATTTTTTATCATTTCCTGTAAATTCTCCATATTCACTACTAAAAGAAACATTACTTTTATTCCTAAATAATGAAGTTAAGCCTTTATTGCTACCTGAGTAAATTAAAGCCTTTGTACTATTATTCCTAATAGAAGGTTTCTCTGTTAGTGGTTTATTGCTTTCTACTGTGTATGAAACTAATAATTCATAGCCATCATAAATAACACTATTAACAGCTATTTTTACTCCGTTGCTTTCCTCCGATACTCCAAATTCATTGGTAACATTATTATAACCGCTGCCTATATGAAAATAATTTAATGCAGATTGTAAAACTGGAACGTTTTTAGCATAGCTTTGCATAGTAACTCCAAATATGGTAATCACAACCAAAGCAGCTGCAGCTCCTTTTTTTATTGTATTATTATAAATACTCTTTTTACTTGTCTTCGCTTCTAAATTATCAATTTTCTTTAGGGAATTTAATGTTTCATTTATTCTATCATGAACCAAATCAGGAACTTCAGGTTTATAACACTTTAATATATTTTTCACTTCCATATCAAATACTTTTTCTCTCATAAGTACAGCCCTCCTTTAAATTATCATTTAAGATATTGGCAAGTTTCTTTCTTGCTCTTGAAAGTTTAGACTTCACAGTGCCTTCTGGTATATCAAGTATATCTGAGATTTCTTTTACGGGTAAGTCCTCAAAATAGTATAATAGAACCACAGTTCTTAAATCATTTTCTAATAGATTAATAATTTCATGCAATAAAGCGTTATCTTCAGTATCACGGAATGATATATCAGGAATAATTTCTTCCATAGGTATTATTTTATTCTTTTGTATATTAATTCTTTTACATTCATTAATTAAAATTCTTATTAACCAGGTTTTAAAAAACTGTGGCTGCCTTAAACTATTTATTGATTTGTAGGCTTTTAGAATAGTTTCCTGAATAGCATCTGCACAATCATTGTCACCCTGAAGAATGGATTTTGCTACTCTATACATAGAACCTTCCATATCATTGATTATTCTTGCAAAGGACCCCCCATTTCCTTTTATAGCTAGTTCAACTTCATATTGGAAATTCAAATTGTCAGCTCCTTTCTGCTGTTTAATGATTATTAAAACAATTACTTCGAAGTTTTTGATTACATATATTAGATAAATATATAAATAATTCGGTTCACTTAAAATCAAATTTTAATAAAATTTCTTATATTTTAAAAGTTATTTTATTTTATGAATTTCTACTCTCAATCTCGTTAATTTGAATATTTTATTACACCTACCTATATCTGCAGCAAATATGTTATTATGTCATATTAATTTTTCATATAGTTTAAACCACTTCAATCCATAGTTTCCAAGCCCCAAATCAACAGTATCAATATATTTAAAGCCACATTTTTCATAAAGCCTGATAGCAGGCATATTGCCTTCGTATACATCCAGCCTTATTGATTTAACATTTGACTTAATACTTTGTTTATTGGCAAAGTTCAATAGCGCTTTGCCTACACCACATTTCATAAATTTAGGATGAACAACAAATGTATGTATAACAAAAACATCTGAATAGTCAGATTCAAACCCCCATTTAACATTATAATATGCCGATTCAGGCTCATGACTTAAAATAATGGAACCAATAATTGTTTCATTATGCTTTGCTACATAAAGATTTCCTTTTTTAACTCCATCAATTGCATTTTGCCTTACAGGATATATGCCCTTTATCCATCCAGGGTAATTTTCATTCTCTTTTAAATAATCATTTAAATCATTATAAAGATTTTCTAATTCATCAATATGATTTACTTGCCCAAGTTCAATAGTAATATCCATATGTAACACCACCAAATCAATGTAATATATAAATTTGTTTCATCATATTTTTTAAAAAAATAGGACATATCTGAATCTAAAATTATGTTAAATTAACCCTGCAGATTTGAAATTTATCTTATTCTTATTCTTGTATAATGTTCTTTTTCATCAGAGTGATGGATATAAGCCTCATTATTCAGCTGCACTTTTAATGACGCAGCATTATCAATATGAACGCTCATATATATTTCATTTTCTTTTATAACTTCTTTTGCCTTTTCTATTGCTAATGCCAGCCCCTTGGTAGCATATCCTTTACCACGGTAATTTTTATGAATACCATAGCCAATATGTCCAGCACCATTTCTTAAAGAATCTGTTAAATAATGCCTTATCTTAAATAATCCCACAATATTATTGTCATCCCACAAAAAATAAAATGTTTCTGGCACATAACCATTAGGTAAATCTAGGCCTTCTGAAAATTTTATCATTTGTGGCAATGCTCGATTCATAAAAGCTTCATAGGAAAAGTCATAATATTTATTTTCAAAACCATTTTCACATGCGGGAGTATCTATAAGAAATTGATACTCTTTTTCAGTATCTTCTAAATTTGCTTCTTTCAAATAAATCATATTTCACCTCGTTAAATTTACTATTTATTTAATCCCATTGTCCTGGAAATCGTAATTTTTGTAGTTGTGGGAACTTTTTATTATATTCCTCCACTTCTTCCTTTGGAAGATTTTCAAAAACTTCCGATTCGTAGAATTTTCCTTTTATGCCTTTCATACTATCTTCTGCTAATTCAATTCCCATAAATGCATCAAAGTTTTTACCATCAGCAGTTGTAATATTAAAGCTGTCACATGTTTTAAATCCTATTCGGGGATAATAATCAGGTTCTCCAAAAATTACAATACCTTTATACCCTTTATTTGCAGCTAAGTTCATTGTTTCCATTAATAACAGCTCACCAACTCCGCATCCTTGCCATTTAGGCTCTACACAAAGAGGTCCAAAGGTTATAATTTCATGTGTATCTGCACCATCAACAACTCGTGCCTTTGAATACATTATACATCCTATTACATCTCCATCCTTTACTGCTATTCTGCTTAGCTCTGGTAAATAACCTTTATGTTGACGTAATTTATGCACAAGGTAATGTTCATCACATCCAAGATGATGTTTATTCCAAAATGCATGCTGTGTCATTAACTCTACATTGTACCAATCATCCTTTGTTTCCATTCTAACTTCTATTTCTTCATGATTTAATCTTTTCTTTTCTTTTGGAAACCATCCAAGTTCTAACCTTACTTCTTTTCTTTGTAAATCATTGTTCTTGTGGCAGCAAGTATCCATTCCAATGAAACTAAAGCCTTCATGCTGATAGAAATCCACTGCATTAACATTACAACATTGTGTTTCTAGTATAATAGCTCCACGACGTTCTCTTCTTGCTTGTTCCTTTGCCATTTCAATTAACCCATGACCTATTCCTTGCTTTTGATATTTTTCTGCTACCCAAAGTTCTGTAATTCTTAGACGATTAGTCCATAATTCTTCATCAGTTTCAATTGCAGCAACTAATTCATCATTAACTAACACTCCCCAAGCATAAGCATTCTCCCAGTGATCTTCATATAACTTGTGTTTATCTGTTTTATACTTTATTGGAATTATAGTTCCCTTCCATTTCTCTTTTGGTAAATGTATAATTTCATATTCCATAGTCTTTATCCCCTCTTTTTTATATCAGCTCTGGTTCTGCGCATTTTATAGTTACCATACTCCCCTCAACAAATTACTATTTATATTATTAAACCTTAAATTGAAATTTAGTTATCTGCAAACTTACGGATATAAGAAACAACTTCTTCATGTTTCCAATAATCTGCATGATTAATCCCCTTAAATTCTGTTACTATTGCATTTTTAAAATATTTTGAAAGTGCTTGTGAGATTTTCTTATTTATTGTCTTGTCCCCATCTGATGTAATAAGCAAAGCTTCTGCTTTGACTTTAGCTGCATAGGTTTTGGCATCAATATTGTCTGTAACAAATATTTTAAGCGGGCCAAGGAATACAGGTATAATTTTATTATATAAATCACAAATATCACGGTAGCCAGCTATTAGTATAAGTTTTGCACATGTTCTTTTTGAAGCAAGATATGTTGCAATTCCAGTTCCATAGCTATATCCAATAATAACAATATGCGAAGTGTCTGCATAATCTTGTTTGACTATGTAATCGTATAACTCCAATGCAGATTCTTGCATAGTCTTCAAATTTATTTTTCCTTTACTTTCTTGCGTTCCTTTATAATCTACACAAGCAAAAATGTAATTACTAAACAGTTTTCCATAACTAAGAACAGCATTATATGCAATTTCGCCAGAACCACCAAAATAAAGTATAACTTTCTTTTTCTCATGAAAATTAATACTTCTTACATATCCTATGAGGGAATTACCAATCTCAATTCTTTGAACGTTTTGTTCTATCTTACCATTTCTTTTTGCACGCTTATAAAAAGAATAACTTATAAATCGCATTATATAATTGAAACCAATTCCACCAACAAGAACCCAAAGCAATACTTTTAAGATTATTTTTATCCATATTGACATTATCATTACCTCGATAAATTACTATTTATTTGTATGTTATAGAAAATTTTCCTTCATTTACCTTATTTCACAATATTAATCATAGTTTCCACATCATGAAATACCCTCTGAAGCTTTTCATCATCACCCTGGGCATGGGATTGTTTTTTTGTAACATCAATTTTCTCCAAAAAGGCACCATTACTATTCTTTAATATGTCTAATTTATTCAAAACTCTTTTAATGGAATTTGCTATTTTATCTCTGTTCTCTTCAGAAATATCTAAACCCCTGCATTCATCGCAAAGTGTATAGCATATATCATAGTTAAGATGATTTATGGTTCTTATGGTTAGTACCATGTTTTCATATTTTTCTATTAAACTCATGGTTATCTTTGAAATTTTCAATTTAAATTTTGCCTCTTTTTTCATATCCATAAAGAAAGTCATCACCCAGTCTATATTATTAAAATCCTGGGGAAGTTTACTCTTCAGCGTATAAATTTTATCCATATTGTTTTCTTTAATGGCCTTTGAGGTAGCCTGCAGATTGTCATATATGGAATCTATTAAGAAAAGCACTCTTTTATTCAGCATCTGCTTATAGGACACAAAGGAGAAAATAAAATTATACATTACAGCCACAAGGACACCTGCTCCCAGTGCCGCCATTCTCAGCCGAAAGGTCAATGCCATGCTTGCAGCTCCGGATGCTGTCTTTTGTATATACTGAGTCATATAAATTGATGTAAATATTGCCACAGGTGAAACCATTCTCCAGTTTATCTTTAAGCATACAAACAAGGTAAAGGCTATGGACAGAGCTATGGTAAAGGCATTAATACCTCCTCCAATATAGACAATTATAACCGTAGACAGGGCTCCCAATAGAGATGCATATATCTGGTCCCAGCCGTTTTTTACTCCAGTGAGAGTAACAGGCTCCAGCGTAAGCATCAGTCCAAACAAAACCGATATGGTATCACGCTTTAATATTGGATTGTGAGCACTCCAAATATATGCTGTAGCAACTGCTAAAAAGGTTTTAATTATATACATTTTAGAATCCAACAGATTGGCTTCCTTATTTAATTTTAACACCGAAAGTATTTTATTCATTTTTATTCCCCCAAATCAAAACACTGTATAAAAATTATACTATATTTTTCAATTCAAGGGAATAAAATGCTATTTCTTACTAATAACCACATTACCCGAGGTGGTATTTACATTAACAGAATTTTTGCCGTTGCCCACCACACCATTTAATTCATTTCTCTTTTCACTGTCATCAACTGTTATAGGGAATTTGCAGCTTACCCTGCCTGAGGTTGCCTTTGACTGAAGCTTGAACTGTGCATAGTCAGGGAGCCTTAATTCTATATTTCCTGAAGTAGCTTTTAAATCCACATTGTTGTCAAAGTCACTGTAATCTATATATATTTTCCCAGAGGTAGTTTCTCCTTCTAAATTCCCTTTAAATGCTGTTAAATTAATACTTCCTGAAGTAATGCCAATATCCGCTGATTTTGTTATAATATTTTCTCCTTCTATAGCACCTGAACTGCATTTTGCAGTTAAGTTTTCGCAGGTGAGATCTTTTAAGATGACATTTCCTGAGGTAAGATTTAATGAGACATCTTTTAAATTCATTTTATTTACAGCGTTAATTTTTCCAGAGGAAGTCTTTATCTTTAAATTATTATTGTAGTTTTCAGGCACAAAAATATCTAATTTCAAACTGGAGCCGAATACACTGAAGGAACCGCCTCTCTGCTTATCAGCGGAAATTTCCATAACACCGCCGCTGGCATTAAGGTACAGCTTTGTTTCAAAGGTTGCATTAATGTTTCCGTACAAATGAGCCTTCACATCATTTCTTTTTTCTGGAATAATATTTATATCCGCACTGGAGGCTTCTACACTGATCTCATTTATTCCATCAATGGCTGCCGACTTTTCATCATTTACTGAGTAATCCTTTGAGTCATTTGAAACTGCCAAGTTGCCAAAGTTAAATCCATAATTCCTTTTAAATCCTCCTGTAATATTAAGAATTAAAAAACTTATTCCAAAACAAACTACAACTATGAGAGCCAGCCACATCACAAGCTTTTTCATATTTTTGTTTTCAAACATATTTTACACCTCTATTTTTTTATAATATTAATATTCCAATTTAAATACTTTACAGTGAGTTTATAAAAGCACTTTGCCAGCCAGCACACTCCTATAAACATCAAGGCTCCTAATGCAGACATACCAATTCCAATGAAGAAAATTGCAAAGCCGTTAATTCCCATGGTATGAACATATGATGGCATAAATGGGGCAATAAATATGCCAATTACTGAAGCTATACCTGCTATAAATATACCCGCTGAAGCTGCAAAAAATCCTATTATTATTCCAACCACAGCTAAAAATGGTCCCAGTACTATTACTAAATTGAAAAAGCCCAGGGCAATTGCTGCCAGTACAGCTGAGAATAAATTTTTTGTACTTGGATGTTCTTCCGCTCTTTCCACAGCCATAGATGCCCTATATGATTTTCCTATATTTCTTGGGTCACCTAATTCTTTGCATATTTCTTCCTCAGTTTTTCCTTTATTTATTCCAATTTCAAAATGTTCATTATAATCATATAAAATATCATTGATTTCATCCTGCGGCATATCCCCAAGTGAAGATTTTAAAATTTCCATAAATTTCTCTTTATTCATGGCGAGATTCCTTCCTTTTAATTTATAAATTTATTATTCATCAATAACTGCTCTGTCTACAATCTTATTAACACCACCCGAAAAATTTTTCCATTCCTTTATTAAGTCTATGCTCCTCTGTCTTCCTAATTCAGTAATTTTATAATATTTTCTTGGGGGACCTTCCTGTGACTCCTGCAGATAAGTTAACACATGGCCGTCGCTTTTCAGTCTCCTTAACAGTGGGTATATAGTGCCCTCAGAAATATCTAT
>JAQSXU010000193.1 GCA_029256485.1 Clostridiaceae bacterium | reverse complement strand
TCTGGCATATCTACTCTGAATTTTACGAACTTTCTTTCTCTCATATTAATCATTCTCCTTCAATTTTATATATTAAATAAATCCATACTCAAAATTATCCGGATTGCAGCATAGCTGCTCTTCTTATAAGTGCATAACTGCTCTTTATATAGGTTTCTATTTAATATATATGCATAATTAAAGGAAATCACATGAAATCAAAAAATTTTTTTATAAAAATTTTTTTCATAGGATACCCTCCCCACATTCAATCCCCTCTTCTCCCCATTCTTCTAAAAATTCTAATAAACCTTGCTAAAAAATTCTCACCTAAAATGATGGCATTCAATATCACTTTCTTAGCTAACCTTTAATCACTATATATTAGCCTTCTAAAAAATAGCTAAACAAGACATTACTTCATTCTCAAATTCACTATATCCATAATGTTTAGTCACATCATCTAAATCATTTGCTTCTATTTGTATAAAACATAGAGGTAAATCATCATACTGATATTGTATTACTTTCTCCTGTTTCGGATATAAAATTATAATCTCTTCAACTACTGCTCTTTTTGTTTTATTTCTTCCTATAATCTCTTTATCATAATATCCAAAATTATAATAATTTTTTACCTGCTCAATCGCCTTAGAAGGACCATTTTTAGTTTGCAGGTTATCACTCTTACAACACTTTACTTCTACTACAACTGTCTTTATTAGTTCTCCTGTTTTATTATCAAACATACTCACCATAATATCAGGTTTATAATGAGTTGCGTTCATTCTAACAAAGTCACTTATATTATTCTCCATAACGGTTGTATTAGATTGAACAATTTTTTCATATAGAACCTCAATTCTATATGCAGAATCTTTACTTATAAAAACAAGAGGTTTGTCGGTTGGAATTTCTCCATTAAACAATTCTTCACCTACGTTATTAGCTAACCAACCATTCTTCCACTCAAATCTATTATTCATTAAGATATTAATAACTAATACTACTGAATAATATTCAAATAACTTTGGCGAATTTTTACTTGGAAAATAAGGCTTTCTTGTCTTTGGCTCATCTTGTTCTATAGCACAAAGATTTAAGTAAAAATCATAAATCTGATAATATCTATTATCTTTTAAGATTTTTTGAGATAACTTCAATCTTTTATTTAAATATGAAATCTCATTTAACCATGTTTCATTTATGTATCGTAATAACATGGCCTTTATTTTTCTTAAAATTAGCATCGTTTCTTCCATAAACTTAGAGCGTTCGATTAATTTGTATATATCATTTTTTAAAAATTCAAGTTCTTTCCCTTTATTATACTTATGTTCAGGACTAACAATCCTATCATCTCTTACTTTTTCAAACATAATTTTTTCTGAATTGTACTTTTTAGTTTTCTTTTCAATTGTCTTTATTAAATCATTATTTACAATTTGATAGCTACTCTCAAAAGATATTACATACTCTAATATTTTTTGAAGTATTTGCTTAGTGTAACAATTTTCAGTAGTATCTTTGTTTAAGAAAGACTTTTTTTCATATACTATATCAGGAAAATGAATATTTTTATTTTTATTTAATCCTTTTGTACATAACCATCTTTGACTTTTTAAGTCACTTTTCTTAGAATAATATTGTTCTTTATATTCCTTCTTAACATCTGTAAGCGGATTTTTTATTATACTATCAATACTATTAATAACACTTTCAATATTATTTTTTATATAAGAATACATCTTTGATATCGAGTAATTTTCATCTCCATATACATTCTTTTGACCAACCATTCTTTGAATATATAAATTTTGAGATAATCCAGCCATAACTGTTTCAAGATATCTTCTTAAATTTACAATTCCATCCCAATCAACAGATTTAGATTTTATTAAATATAATCCAGTATATGTTTTGAAAGATGTTATTACTCTTATTCCATAATATCCAGGTGTAAGCATTGACTCATGGGCTCCTGCTTCTGTTAACACAACTATTTCATCACTTGACTTTATTTGTAATGGATATTCAGACATACTACTATCTATTTCAAGAAAGGCATTGTCATCATCGCTTTCAAATTTTATTATTATTTTATCATACTCAGAAAATATTAAGGTTTTATCCTGTAATTTTTCATTGGAGCTTTCATTTATTATAATAGGCTCTTTTTCATATGTTTGCACAATTCTTCCATTGTTAATAGTATATGAACAAAAAGTTAATTTAGTTTGCATATCCATATGCTCCTAATTCTTTAGCCTTTCTTACTATTTCTGCCTTAGTTCTATTAAAGTTACTGATTGCCAAAGCCTCTTCTGAATTAAAGAAATTGTATAATTCACTGTTCATTGGTTCATCTCTTTCATTATCTTTTATTACTCCAATTAATTTACCATACTTTTTCTCTGTTCCTTTGATTTTAGTTATTAATCTTTGCTTTATTTGAATATCAAAAGCTTCACCTTTAGAAATCATTGCTGTTCCATCTGTATTAACTGGTATATTTGATATATACTCTTCCATTTTCTTTGCTATTCTAAAAGATACTCCCTTTTGTTCATCACACTTATTTAATAAATCATGAAGGTTGTCTAAGAATTTAGTTTCTTCATCTGTATAAGCTTCTACCCACTTATCTTTCTTTATCCACGATTGATATTCGTCAGCCTTTTCACAAATATAATTCATATAATCAGTATTATTAAAGTTTAACTCTTTAACTTCTTCTCTAAAAGTTGCCAATCTCTGCTTTTCTAAATTTATTATATTTGCTCTATCAAGAAGCCTGTCCGAAAAATCTTTAGTAGTTTCATCAATATTTACAGTTCCTATAAACTTAACATTATCTCCTATTAATATAGAAGGCGGATACGTTTTTTTATTAATGCAATATGTTTCAGAATTATATAAGAACAATCTTCTATCCTCTGGCTTTCTTTCCAATAATGAAATAAAAGGCGAAAACCAATATTCTACTTGTGAGAGGTTCATTTCATCAAAAACTACAAGATGCATTGTTTTAGGGTTTTCCATTGCATGTATAAGAAAATCTGTAAGTCCTGTTTCAGATGGTATAAACAAGCCTGTAGTATTATTTAAAAATCCTAAGATATCTCCTGGCTCTGTATAAGATGGACTTATTGGTAAAAATAAGAATGTTCCATTTTTTTCAGATGCTTTTAACATTTTCGCATATACATTTGCTAATTCTGATTTACCAGTACCAGACATACCTGCCAATATAGTTAATGGATTAGTCTTTACGCAAGTATGCAAATTAATTAAATCTTCTTTTGAATAGCATAAATTATAATCTACTGTATATTCTTTAAATGCATTTATAAACATAGCCTCTTTTTGAATAGCTTCATTATTTATAGTGTTATCATTTTCCTGGTCGTTTACATTTACAATATTTGTATCCACATCATTTATAGGGTCAGTTATATTTTCCACGTTTCCATTTTTCTCCAAATTAAAAAGAAATATTTTATCTATGAATATAAGATTAACCCCTGTAATTGTAATTATCTTTCCATCCATATCACTATTATCTAAGCTAATTTTTAAACGCTTTATGCTATTAGCAAGTTTTTCGCATATCCACCCTGAATCATTACTTGATTTTGTCCATTCAGGGAAATCAAAATATAAATAATTATTACAAATAATGTGTTCTGGCGGAATCATTTGATGGCTATAGTCTGATAATATAATACTACTTCCATCCATTAATTTCTTTTCAAAATCTTTATTACTTATTTCCATTGTAGGAACAGGGATAAATTCTAACTCTTGATTAGCTTCAATGTCAGAGTCAACATTCACTACAATTGCATTTTTAAAAGGCTTGTCTCTTTCTTCCTTATTAGAAAAATTAATTTGTGGTTTAAATATAATTATCTTATTTCTTAGTTTTTCATATATCATTTGCTTTTTTTGAACAATATTTTCCGTCAATTTATAGGTATATGGAACAAGCCAACTATTTTGGACGTAATCTAACCCAATATATAATGGATTTCCTAATTCCGGGTCAATCAATTCACTGATAGGCTCTGGGTCACTACTCAATGCCTTCAAATAGAAAATAATATAATTAGAATTCTTTAAAGTTGTTACTGACTCTTGCGTATCACCTGATGGGTAAAATTCCTCATTTTCTGCTAACATTCCTACTATATAACATTGATTTGATTTTATTAATCTATTTTTATTTTCTTGAGATAACATTACTTTAATCCCCCAACATGATTATTTTTTATCATCGATACTACTTCGATTAAATTTTTTTCATCACAGATTGAAATGCTTTGCTTAAATTCTATTCCATTTTTACTACAATAATTTTTTATTTTGTTTAATTCTCTTGTTGATATACCTTCTATTTGAACATAAATTTTTCTAACGTTATCAATATTATTTTTCCATTCATCTATATTTATAAATTCAACTTCATTAAATATAACTTTTGCTATATTAATATCCATATTATATATAACTCCAAATATCTTCTCACTATAATTTTGAGGGAAACTACACTCATAATATAACTCAGTATTCTTTATTTGATTAATATAAGACTCCAACTCTTTTTTATTACTTTTTAATTCGTTATTTAACATGCCATTTTTATTTTTTAAATCTTCTTTTTGTTTTATTAAATTCTTATTATCATTAGAATATTTATAAATCTGTGATTTCATTTCTTCAAGTTCTAATTTTAATTTTTCAAATTCTTCTGCTTCCAATTTTACTAATGATGTATCATTTTTTAGTTCTTTTATTAACTTCTTAATTTCTTTTTCTTTTTCTAAATTTTCTTTTTCTAATTTTTTATTATAATTCTGTCTTTCAATCAATTCTACTTTTAATTTATTTACTTCTATTTTTGAAATATCTGCACAAGATTCATCAAATAAATAAAGCAAGTAAATAATAATATCATGTGAAAACTTATTAAATATTTCTATATCAATATCATCATGTTCTCTTAAATACTCAAATTTCATAAACATATTTAATTGTTCATTATCTGTTTTTAAATTATTGTATAACTTTATTATATCCCAATTTTTAATATCTTTTAGAATTCCAATGTCTGTGTTTAATAAATCACGCTCTGAAGCTTTAATCACATAATCTTTTAATTTATCCATTGTACTCTCTTTACTGTTTAACAACTTAGAGCAGTATTCTTTTATCTCACCCTTATTATCAAATTTTAAATCAAAATCAAAAATATATTTATTTTCATTTTTATTTTTATTTATTAGTTCTATATATTCATTCTTTTTATCTGGATACTTTAATAGCAAGTTTGCAAACTTTACATAGTCTGGTATATTATTAGAATCTTTATTCAATACTACAAAAAATTCTTTTTCATTAAGGGAATCCCACTGTTTTTTCTTATGCCTTACTAAGATATTCATAAAAGGATTTCCTTTTACTTTTTTAAAAGAATGACCTCCTCTCAAAATTGTTTTTATTTTTGTTCTCATTAATTCTAAATTATTAACACGAACATTACATTCAAGGGCCTTTAGAATGCTATTCGCCTCTATTTCATTGATTAAACTTATATACATATCAATATCATTCATCTATTTCCACTCCCTACTAACCTTATCTACAAGTTCCAATCTCTTTTTTCCACATCTGTGTATAATTACTGCTGTATATTTATCATTAGAAATTATTTTTTCTTTATTATTCTCCAAAATAGAATTAACCTTATCTATCATTTCTTTCTCACTAATCTTTTTTTCCCAATAACTATCAATAATAAAATTTAGTGCTACGCTTATATCTTTTTGGTTTTTATAGTAAGTATTCACATCAACCCCTCCTTAATTAAAATTTGTATAAATTTGTATTATAATTGTATCATATATTTACATAATTTATACTTAATTTGCATAAATTATGTACAATTGTTCAGAGACTCAAACCCTCATTTACTTATGCTATTCTCACATAACCACCCAGCAATAGCGTAAATTTTCTTTTTTCTTGCTTTTATTAACTCTAATCTCACTTGTACTCTGGCTTGTTTCCTGCCTTTCTCCCTCTTATAAAATCCAATTTTGCGAAGAAAAAAAGAGCTAAGATTTTGATATGATTCCTCTAAAGTAGACAGTATAAATACACAAAACATTCTACTTTGGAGGAATTTTTTATGTCTAAATATACAGTCAAAGAAAAAATTAA
>JAQSXU010000037.1 GCA_029256485.1 Clostridiaceae bacterium | reverse complement strand
TCAAATGATTAAACTTGCAAAAGACAATAAACATTTTGGCAGAGAACGTGCAATGCTTCTTTTTGAAAATCCAGAGGATTTACTTAAAGCGGTAGAAGGCGGAGTACGTTTGAAGACAATCAATGTTGGCTCTATGGCTCATTCTGCAGGTAAAGTTCAACCAAACAAAGTGCTTGCTTTCAATCAAGAAGATATTGATTGCTTCAATAAGCTTAAACAAGCTGGACTCAATTTTGATGTTCGTAAAGTTCCAAGTGATTCAAAAGGAAATATGGACGAAATCCTTAAAAAGGCACAAGATGGATTAAATAATCTAAAATAATCTAACTATTTAGATAAAATTAGATAAAAGGAGGAATAATAATCGTGAGTTTGAATATGGTTCAAATCATATTAGTGGTTATCGTGGCATTTCTAGCTGGTATGGAAGGTATCTTGGATGAATTTCAATTCCACCAGCCAATAGTTGCTTGTACGTTAATCGGCTTAGTAACAGGTAACTTAGTACCATGTCTAATCTTAGGTGGTACTCTTCAAATGATTGCCTTAGGTTGGGCAAACATCGGTGCTGCCGTAGCACCTGATGCAGCGTTAGCATCTGTTGCATCCGCAATTATTCTAGTTCTTGGTGGGCAAGGTAAAGCAGGAATTCCTTCAGCTATCGCTATTGCTGTTCCGCTAGCAGTTGCAGGACTATTATTAACAATTATTTGTCGTACAATCGCTACAGCGTTTGTACATTTCATGGATACTGCTGCTAAAGAAGGAAATATCGGAAAAGTTGAAATGTGGCATATTATTGCTATTTGTATGCAGGGTGTACGTATTGCAATTCCATCAGCCTTAATCTTAGCAATTGGTGCTGGTCCAATTCATTCATTACTTGCATCTATGCCTACTTGGTTAACAGCTGGTTTAGCAATTGGTGGTGGAATGGTTGTAGCTGTTGGTTATGCAATGGTAATCAATATGATGGCTACAAAAGAAGTATGGCCATTCTTTGCAGTTGGTTTTGTATTAGCAACTGTTTCACAAATAACACTTATTGGACTAGGTGCAATCGGTGTAGCTTTGGCTCTTCTTTACTTATCGCTTAGTAAACAAGGCGGTTCAGGTAAGGGTGGAAACTCAAATACTGGTGATCCATTAGGCGATATTATTGATAATTACTAGGAAAGGAGAGAATATAAAAATGTCAGAGAAATTAAAATTAACAAAAAAAGATCGTATTTCTGTTTGTTGGCGTTCAACTTTTATTCAAGGTTCTTGGAACTATGAAAGAATGCAAAACGGTGGTTGGGCATTCACATTGATTCCCGCAATCAAAAAATTATATAAAACTAAAGAAGATCGATCAGCTGCATTGCAGCGTCACTTGGAGTTCTTTAACACTCACCCATATGTAGCTTCACCGGTAATTGGTGTAACATTAGCCTTAGAAGAAGACCGTGCAAATGGTGTTCCAATCGATGACGTAACTATTCAAGGTGTTAAAGTCGGTATGATGGGACCTTTAGCTGGTATCGGAGATCCAGTTTTCTGGTTTACTGTTAGACCAATTTTGGGGGCATTAGCTGCTTCTCTTGCTTTAAGTGGTAACATACTTGGACCAATTATCTTTTTCCTCGCTTGGAATATCATCCGTATGGGATTTATGTGGTACACACAAGAGTTTGGTTACAAAACAGGATCTCGTATTACCGATGATGTATCAGGTAATTTACTACAAGATATTACAAAAGGAGCATCCATCCTTGGTATGTTCATTTTGGGATCATTAGTTAACAGATGGGTATCTGTTAAATTTGCACCTGTAGTATCTTCCGTTAAGTTAAGTCCTGGTGCCTACATTGATTGGAGCAAAATTCCTGCTGGAGCGAATGGTATTAAAGAAGTTCTATTGCAGCAGCAAGCTGGTTTGTCATTAACTCCTGATAAGGTTACAACATTGCAAAACAACTTGGATGCATTGATTCCTGGACTTGCAGGATTACTATTGACATTCCTTTGTATGTGGCTGCTTAAGAAGAAAGTATCTCCAATTGCAATTATTCTTGGACTGTTCGTAGTTGGTATTGTTTTCCACTTAATCGGTTTAATGTAGTATTTTTTTTAGCCTAGGTTAATGTAATATTTTTTACTTAGCCTGGGCCTTTTTAAAATGGTTACTGTATCAAATAATGAAAAAAGGGGTGGATCATATGATTCAATCACTCAATACAAAGTTAGATCTAGTAATTGATGCAACAGCTTTTACGGGTATTACAGCTTATGGCAAAGTAATGATTGGCGACAAAGGTTTTGAGTTTTATAATTCTCATGATTCTCGCAAATATATTCAAATTCCTTGGGAAGAAGTTGATTATGTCATTGCATCCGTATTGCTAAAAGGAAAGTGGATTCCATTCTTTTTCTTCTAAAGATGCAAAGAAAGTACTTCGTACTATTCGAAAATATGTTGATTCAAATCATATGGTTCGTTCGTTAAGTTTTTTTGATGTGGTCAAACGAGCGGTCAAATCAAGATTTAAGAAGAGCTGATAAATAAGATAAAAAAGAATTAAGTAATAAAAATAAAAAAGATAAAGATCCATTTAATAATTTAATAGGTGCAGAAACCAGTTTAAAGAATCAAATAGAACAAGGCCAAGGCAGCACTTTTATACCCACCAAATGGTCTGTATACATTAATAGTTGGGCATGTTAAAGAAGCCTTTACATGAGCTGACACTGAGAAGGAAGGAATTGTGGAAAAAGCTGATAATGGTATCTTGTTTTTAGATGAAATACACAGATTGCCGCCTGAAGGTCAGGAAATGCTGTTTTATTTTATGGATACAGGAACTTACAATAAATTGGGTTAAACTGAAAGAAAAAGGAAGGCCAATGTATTAATCATAGGCGCCACTACTGAAGATCCAAATTCATCTCTTTTAAAAACCTTTATGAAGTATCTTACAACAAATGATGTAAAATTATTTGTTGATGCAATGAAACATTACATTTCTAAAGGTCATGCTGTATCATTACTATTGGATATGGCAACAATTGCCGGGGTTAAAGGAATTTTTCCGCACACTGAATTATGTGAAGCAGTAGAACTATATAATTCTTCCTCAGAAAATTATAACGACATATTTAATATTGCAGCAAGTGAACAGTTAAATGATGACCAAATAAAAAATATATATGAACTGCTTACTAAATGTGCTGAATATGAGGAGAAGATTGGTGATATTTTCAGAATGATAACAGAAAAGTAAACATTTTCTGTTAAGGCAGATAAAAAATAATATAATAAAAATTTAGCCATAAACTTGGTTTATTATTAATCCTCCTGTGTTTATACATGGAGGATTAATAATTTTATACATACTAAAAGGAAAATCATTTAGTTTAACTTTGTTGTAAAAATACAGCAATAAAGAGTATAATAACCTTGTTACAAAAAATATTATAAGCAGCAAAGTACAAATAACAAGATCTTAACTTTCGTATTTGAACTTTGAATTTTAATTGATCAAATTTAGGAGGTATTAGTATGGAATTAAATAAGAAAATTGACCAGCTTAAAGAAGATTTAGTTAAAAGCACTCAAGAAATTGTAAAAATAAGAAGTGTAGAAGGAAAATCAAAGGATGGAATGCCATTTGGAGAAGATGTGGACAAGGCTCTAAAATGTGCCTTAAGCATTTCAGAAAAATTAGGTTTTAAAACAGTTAATATGAATGGCTATATCGGTTATGCAGAGTATGGAGAAGGTGATGATTACGTTGCTGTATTAGGACACCTTGATGTAGTTCCAGAAGGAAATGGATGGATTCATCCAGCTTATGGAGCAGAAATCCATGATGATAAAATATATGGAAGAGGGACAATGGATGATAAGGGCCCAATAATGGCTGCATTATATGGGTTGAAAGCAGTAAAAGATTCCAATTTACATTTAAGCAAAAGGGTTAGAATAATATTTGGAACAAATGAGGAAACTGGCTGTGGAGAAATGGAATATTATAATTCTCATGAAAAAGCTCCAATAAACGGTTTTACACCAGATGCAGAGTACCCAATAATATATGGAGAAAAAGGAATTACAATTTTTGACGCAGTAAAGGATTTAAATAATAAAGGCTGTGGAGAAGTTGTTGTTAAATATATAAAAGGTGGACAAAGAGCAAATATGGTGCCTGATTACTGTGAAGCTGGTATAGAAGCTAAAAATACTGAATTTGTAGTAAAAGCAGTAAAAGAATTTGCAGAAAAAACTGGGTTTAAATTGACTACTGAGATTAAAGACAATAAGTTAACAGTTATTTCTAAAGGAATAGGAGCTCATGGAAGTCTGCCTGAGTTGGGAAAAAATGCAATTATGCAGATGTTCGCTTTCTTAGACACATTGCCACTTGGAAAGTGTGATTTAGCTGATTTTGTAGCGTTTTTTAATAATCATGTTGGATTCGAAACAGATGGAAAATCTTTTGGAGTAGGATTGGAAGATAAGGAATCAGGAAAGTTAACATTTAATGTGGGCACAATATCAATGGATGAAACAAAGATTGCCATGGCCTTAAATTTAAGATATCCTGTTACCTATAAATATGATGATATGATGAATCCATTTAATAAAACTATTAGCGGAACTGGAATAAGAGTTGAAAATATGATGGCACAAAATCCTCTATTCTTCCCACCAGATCATCCAACAATAAAAGCTCTTCAAAAAGTATATAAAGAGCAAACTGGAGAAGAAGCTAAACTATTAGCTATAGGCGGAGGAACATATGCTAAAGAAATGAAAAACATAGTTGCCTTTGGTCCTATATTCCCAGGTCAAGAGGATTTAGACCATCAGGCAAATGAATATATTGGTATTGAAGATTTAGTTGTAAATGCAAAAATATATGCTCATGCAATTTATGAATTAGCAAAATAACAAAAATATTAAAAGACTACCAGCATGGTAGTCTTTTAATTACCATGAAATAAATAATATTATATCTCCATTGAGTTTAATATATAATTTAGTATAATAATACATATAGTGATGAACTGATAAAGTAAAATCATCAGTGCTTAAAGTAAACATATGTATATTACTAAATATTTGGAGGAAAAATAATGTTTAAAGATAAGAATTTTGATAAAAAGTTTAAATACGGGCTATATTATGCAATTATTGTTGGAGTAATGCTTTTTTTGCTAAATGATTACAGAAAAAATTTAACTACAGAGCATATACAATATAGTGATTTTATAAAGATGATTAATGATAAAAAAATTGAAAGCGTACAAATATCAAAGGAAAAAATAAACATATATCAAAAGAAGGAAAAGGATCAAAAGACTAAAATATTATATACTGAAAAAGTAGATGACCCCCAATTAGTTGAAAAATTAACTAAAGCTAATATCACATTTGGTGGTGTATCACAAAACCAGGAACCTTTAAAAAGTTTTATTATAACATGGGTGCTGCCTATATTTGTATTGGCCTTTATTGCTAAAATACTTTTTGGAAAATTGGATAAAAAAATGGGCAGCGGAGTTATGTCATTTGGTAAAAATACTGCTAAAATATATGCAGAAAATGAAACTGGAGTTACTTTTAAGGATGTAGCAGGACAGGAAGAAGCCAAGGAATCCTTAGTGGAAATTGTAGACTTTCTTCACAATCCCGGCAAATATACTAATATAGGAGCCAGACTGCCTAAAGGAGCATTACTGGTTGGACCTCCAGGCACAGGTAAAACTCTTTTAGCAAAGGCAGTGGCAGGAGAGGCAAAAGTGGCATTTTTCTCAATTTCTGGTTCTAGCTTTGTAGAAATGTTTGTAGGTATGGGTGCAGCAAGGGTTAGAGACTTATTTGAGCAGGCGCAGGAAAAGGCACCATGCATTATTTTTATTGATGAAATTGATGCTGTTGGTAAAAGCAGAGATGGCAATGTTAGCGGAAACGACGAAAGAGAACAGACTTTAAATCAATTGCTGGCAGAAATGGATGGTTTTGATTCATCTAAAGGAGTTGTAATCTTAGCAGCTACAAATAGACCTGAGATATTAGATAAGGCTTTATTAAGACCAGGTAGATTTGATAGAAGAGTTATTGTAGATAGACCAGACCTAAAAGGAAGAGAAGATATTTTAAAGGTACACAGTAATGGAGTTAAATTTGCAAGCAATATAGATTTAAATGCTATAGCAAAATCTACACCAGGAGCAGTTGGGGCAGATTTAGCTAATATTATTAATGAGGCAGCTTTAAGGGCTGTAAAAAATAACAGAACAGAGGTAGTTCAAGAGGATTTAGATGAAGCTGTTGAAGTTATAATAGCAGGTAAAGAAAAGAAAGATAGAATACTTTCTGAAAGTGAAAAGAAGTCTGTAGCATTTCATGAAGTTGGGCATGCATTAGTGGCAGCTTTACTAAATGCAGATCCTGTTCATAAAATAACTATAGTTCCAAGAACAATGGGATCTTTAGGCTACACAATGCAGCTGCCTACCTCAGAAAAATACTTAACAACAAAAGAAGAAATCCTTGACCAGATTTGTGTCATGCTTGGCGGCAGAGCTGCTGAAGAAGTTCAGTTTAATTCTATTTCTACTGGCGCATCCAATGATATTGAAAGGGCAACTGAAACTGCAAGAAGCATGGTAACAATTTATGGAATGACGGATAAATTTGATATGATGGCTCTGGAATCTATTTCAAGTGCTTATTTAGATGGAAGACCAGTTCAAAATTGCAGTGCAGAGACTTCTTCTGAAATAGATGATGAAACATTGAAAATAATAAAGGAGTGTCACCAAAAATCTATAAACATTTTAAAAGGTAATAAGGATTTATTAATAAAAGTTGCAAATAAATTGCTGGAAAAAGAAACTCTTACTGGAGAAGAATTTATGGAACTAGTAAATGGTAATGAAGCATAAGGGGATGTTAAATATGACCGATAACTTATTAAATAATGAAATTGAAAAGGAAATTCAATTTACTTTAGAAAAGGAAAAATTAGAACAGGTATTAAAACTTATAAATGAAGAGACATTAGGATATATAGATAAAAGAAAAAAAGTTGCTCAATATATTATGGATTATAGACAAAAGGCACTTGAAGAGTACAAAGATGACGAAGATAAAATAATTGAATATTTTGATCATGAAAGATATGTGAAAGAAGAGAGTTTCAATTTTATAGATAGAAAACTAAAGGAGTTAACCATACTTAAATCAAATCCATACTTTGGAAAGGTTAACTTTAAGGAATCCGACGACATCCCTGAATCAATATACATAGGAAGATTTGGCTTAACATTAGAAGATGATTTAGAACCTATAGTAGTAGATTGGAGGGCACCAGTATCATCTTTATTTTATGCAGGGAAACTTGGAGAGGCAAAATATGAAGCTCCCGATAAATCTATTTTTGTATATATACTTTCTAAAAGGCAATTTATTATAAAAAGGGGCATTCTTCAAGGTATATTTGATACAGCATTGGATGTAAAGGATGAAATACTTCAGCAGATTTTAAGTAAAAATTCGGAAGAAAAATTAAAAGACATAATAATGACCATACAGCAGGAACAGGACGATATTATAAGGCAGCCTAAAAACAAAATGGTGGTTGTTAATGGTGTAGCAGGAAGCGGAAAGACAACTATAGCTCTGCACAGAACAGCATATCTGCTGTATAACTACAGGAAAAGTTTACAGGATAAGGTATTGATATTTGGACCTAATAATATATTTATGGAGTATATCTCTACAGTTCTGCCAAGTCTTGGTGAAGAAGGAGTGAAACAAACTACCTTTAATAATTTTGCAATGGAAGCAATGGAAGTTAATGACATAATGAATTTTAAGGATTATATGGAAAAAATATTAAATAATGAAAAGAATTTTATAAATGAAATTATTTATAAAAATTCAGATGAATATATAAAAGAATTGGATAATTTGATTTGCCAGCTTAATGAAGGCTATTTTAAATTTAAAGATGTTGTCTTTATGGATACAACAGTGGTTAATGAGTCAGAATTAAAGGATATGTTTAATAAATATTTTAAATATATGCCATTGTTTAGAAGAAATAAAAAAGTCAAAAGAATTGTATTTTCAAAGTTAAGAGATATAAGAAACGATAAATTTAAAGAGATAAACCAAGAGTATGATAACGAAGTTTCTAAACTTAGTAAAGATGAATTGCAATTATACCAAAATGATTTGGAATTTAAAAGAAGACTTAAGATTAGAGGGCTGATTCAAAATTTAATCGATGCAAAAAAGAAGCTTACATGGTTGAACAACCAGGATATAATATCAATTTATAGTGAATTTAATCATAATAAAGGGCTAATTCAAGATGATCTTGCTCCAATTTTGTATTTAAAAATTAAACTTGAAGGTTATAAAATTGCAGAAGAAATAAGACATGTGGTTATTGATGAAGCTCAGGACTATTCTCTGCTTCAATTTATTGTAATAAATGAATTGACAAGATGTAATTCTCTTACTATTGTAGGAGATAGTAATCAAAGACTTATACCACTAAAGGGAATTACACCAATGCTGAAATTAAAAGAAGTATTCAAGGATACATCAGTAGAAAATTTTGACTTACTAAAGAGCTATAGATCAACTAAAGAAATAATGGAATATGCAAATAAGCATATTAAAACTGATGATATAGTACCATTAGTCAGAAGTGGAGAAAAGGTAGAGGAAATAACATTATCAGAAGATAATATGATAGAAATTGTACACAGTAAGCTAAGGGAATTAAAGGAAAATGGATATGAAAATATAGCAGTAATATGCAAAAATATGGACATTACTAAGAGTGTAGCAAGTAAATTAAAAAGCACCTTTTATATTAAACTTATTGACAATGAAAATTGCATATATGAAGGAGGAGAAATAATTATTCCTTCATATTTATCAAAAGGTCTGGAATTTGATGCAGTAATTTTATTGGATGATATGAAAAATGACTGTCAGGAGGATAAGCTGAAGTATGTAATGTGCACAAGAGCACTGCATAAGCTTATAGTATTAAGGGGAAGTTTTGCATAGTAATTGTATATTTTAAATTGGTAAATAATAAGATTAGAGAATCTCTAATCTTATTATTTATTAATTATTGAGGTAAAATCTCTATCTATTGTAATAACTACATTGTAATGTTTATGAATAGAGCGAATATCATTAGATATATCTTCTATAATTTTATTTTCAAATTCAGTGGATAGCTTTTGACTGTAGTCAATAACAATATCAAAAATTAAATTTTTATATTCACCTCCTCCAACTACTCTAAAGTCATGAAAAGATTTTATCATAGGATATTTTTTTATTATAGAGTCAACTTCGCTTCTTGCAAAAGCCACATCTTTATCATCAGTATTTATTGGATCCATATGAATTACAAGATATATATTTAATTTTTTTGATATTTCCTTTTCGGCTCTATCAATTATTTCGTGAATTTTAATTATAGAAGCATCACAGGGAACCTCTGCATGAACAGATGCCATAATTCTTCCTGGACCATAATTATGAACAATTAAATCATGGACTCCATTAATATAATCATAGCTTGTTACACCTTCAGTTATACTATTAACTAATTGTTTATCTGGAGCCTGCCCAAGCAGCGGATCAAGAGTATCCTTTATTAAAGTAAAACCTGAATATAATATAAAAAGTGAAATCAAAATTCCAATAAAACCATCTATTGGATATGTCATGAATTTTGACAGAATTAGTGATGCTGCAACAGTTGAAGAAGTAAAAACGTCACCCAGTGCATCAAAAGAAGATGCCTGTAAAGCAGATGAATTTATTGTTTTACCTATATAATTATTAAATCTGCTAAGCCAAATTTTTACACCAATTGAAAGCAGAATTAGTATAAATGGAATTAGTTCAAAAATTACCTTAGCTGGATGTATAATTCTATTATAGGAGGATTTTAAAAATTCAAAGCCAACCAGCATAACCATAAAAGAAACGATCAAGCCAGATAGATATTCAATTCTGCCGTGTCCAAAAGGATGTTCTCTATCAGCTGGTTTTGATGCTAATTTAAATCCTAAAATAGTAATTACTGATGATGCAGCATCAGACAAATTGTTAAAAGCATCAGCAGTTACTGAAATACTGTGAGATATAATACCCACAAACAGTTTTGTAAGGAACAATGTAAAATTAACAATAATTCCTATAATTCCTCCTAGATACCCATAGGAGTCCCTTATTTTAGGATCATCAATATTATCATGATTTTTTATAAATTTACTAACTATAAATTTAGCAAACATTTTAACACCTCTTTAAAATATATCTTACACCAAATTACATTATATCATCATAACAAAATTTTTATTTGCTGTAAAAATATACTTTTTCATAAATATTAGTTATAATTTTAGTATATAACATACAATATAGTCAAATTATAATTAAGAATAGGGGGAACCTAAAGTGGATATGAAAATTGAATTGAAAAATGCACAGGAGTTAATCAATTTTATATATGACAGTCCAAGTGCGTTTCACGCTGTAAATAGTGTAAAGAAAATATTGATTAATAACGGATTTAAGGAATTACATGAGGAGCAGCACTGGAATCTGGCTAAAGGGAAAAAATACTTCATGTCTAAGAATCAGTCTGCAATTACTGCTTTTATTGTAGGAAATGGTGACATAGAAGAAAATGGATTTAAGATAATTGGTGCACACACTGATTCACCGACTTTTAGAATTAAACCGAATGCAGAAATAGTGTCTGAAGGTGCTTATGTAAAATTAAATACTGAAGTATATGGAGGCCCAATTTTAAATACATGGATGGATAGACCATTGTCTGTTGCAGGCAGAGTTGCAATAAGAAGTGAAAATCCAATGAAGCCTATAACTAAGCTTTTAAACATTAAAAGGCCAATTTTGATAATACCTAATCTAGCAATACACATGAATAGGGATGTAAACCAGGGAGTAGCTTTAAATAGGCAAAGCGATATGCTGCCAGTAATTTCATTAGTAAATGATCAATTAGAAAAGGGAAACTATTTGGTATCGGAAATAGCTAAAGAGCTAAATGTAAATATTAAGGATATAATTGATTTTGATTTATTTTTATATGAATTTGAAAAAGGCTGCATTTGTGGATTAAACAATGAATTTATATCCAGCGGAAGATTAGATGATTTAACCATGGTACATGCAGGATTAAAAGCAATGGTTGAGGCAAAGCAGGGTTTAAGTACAAATGTGCTGGTATGCTTTGATAATGAGGAGGTTGGCAGTTCAACTAAACAAGGGGCTAATTCACCAATGCTATCTAGTATTCTAGAAAGAATAGTTTTGAATTTAGGAAAGGGAAGAGAGGAGTACTTTAGATCACTGGCAAATTCATTTATTATATCCTGTGATTCTGCTCACGCAGTGCACCCAAATAGAGGAGAAAAGGCAGACCCAGTTAACAGACCAATGATAAACAAAGGACCAGTGATTAAAGTAAGTGCCAGTCAAAGCTATACTTCAGACAGTGTTTCCTCAGCAATTTATGAGGAAATATGCAAAAATGCACAGGTACCTGTGCAGAGATTTGTAAATAGATCCGATGAAAGAGGCGGCTCTACCATAGGACCAATTAATTCAGCACATGTAAATATCAAGTCAGTGGATATGGGAACTGCATTACTTGCAATGCACTCAATACGAGAAACAGGCGGAGTTAAAGATCATAGTTATACTATTGAATCCTTTAAAGAATTTTATAATTTATAAAATTTCAAATAGTTATTAATAACTATTGAAATTTGCATATTTATGTGATAAGCTAATAACAATTTAATAATGAAACTTTACCTAGGGTAGAGGTGCTGTAGTTAATAGTAGCTGTTTGGAAGCTGGCAAGCAATGATAAATAGTGAAAGGATCTGCAGCCGAAGGAAAGAATTTGGCGGAATGTTTTCCTGGCTTTGCATAAAATATATGCAAGGTTGTCATTAAAATGTATAAATATACATTTTAATGGAGAGCTACAAGGTTCACTAATATTGTTAGTAATTTGTATCTACAAAATACAGCAAAGGTGTACCTTTGCTGTATTTATTTTATAAAAAAATGTTCTTAGTAAATTATAAAAGAGATTGGGTGTGAAAAAATGTCCATTGTTGTGCAAAAATATGGTGGAAGTTCTGTTGGAAGCATTGAAAAAATAATGAGGGTAGCAGACAGTATTATTAGAAGAAAAAAAGAAGGACACAGTTTAATTGTTGTAGTTTCAGCTATGGGTGATACTACGGATGACCTGATTAAAATGGCTAGGGAAATAACTGAAAATCCAGATAAAAGGGAAATGGATGCACTGCTTTCAACGGGAGAAATGGTGTCCAGTGCTTTACTTGCCATGGCAATAAAGGCCAAAGGGTATAATGCAGTTAGCTATACAGCATATCAAATTGGTATGAAAACAAAGGGTTTACATGGCAAATCTCTTATAGAAGATATTGAAATTAAAAAGATAAAAAACAGCTTAATTAAAGATCAAATTGTAATCGTAGCAGGTTTTCAGGGAATAAATGAAATAGGAGACATTACTACATTAGGAAGAGGAGGATCAGATACATCTGCTGTAGCTATAGCAGTTAAACTTAATGGTATATGCGAAATTTATACTGATGTAGATGGAATTTATAGTGTTGATCCCAGAAAATATCCAGCTGCTAAAAAATTAGAAACTATAGACTATGAAGAAATGCTTGAACTATCAAGCCTTGGAGCCCAGGTTATGCATTCAAGATCAATTGAATTAGCACAGAAATACAAAATACCACTGTATGTGGGTTTAAGTAATAGTGAAATAATGGGAACCATAATTCAGGAGGTAAAAAATATGAATTTAGAAAGTAAGCCAGTTACTGGTATAGCTACTAGTGATGATGATGTTGCAATAACTGTTAAGGATATAAGCAGTGATATTAATATTATTTCAAATATTTTTGAACAATTAGCAGAAAAAAGGATAAATATTGATATGATAAGTCAGACTTCACCTATAGAGGACAAGGTAAATATTTCATTTACAATACCAAAGGATGAAATAAATGAAAGCTTGTTAATTTTAGATAAGTTTACATCAAAAGAAAACATTTATATGGATAAAAATATTACTAAGTTTTCAATTGTGGGAATTGGAATGAAGACCACATCAGGTGTTGCGGCTAAAATGTTTAAGTTGTTTAGTAAAAATAAAATAGATACGAAAATGATAACTACATCTGAAATTAGGATTACATGTGCTATTAAGCAGGAAGACAAAATAAAGGCTATTGAGATGGTTGCAAAGGAGTTTAATCTATAGAAATTTGGAGGATGAACTGATGAAGCTATTTGGAAGCATGCATATTGAAAATAATAATTTATATATTGGAGAAATTAATTCTCTGGATTTAGCAAAGGAATTTGGTACTCCACTATATGTATTTGATGAGGAACATATAAGAAATCTATGCAAAACTTATTATAAAGAATTTATAAGAAAAGAAAAAAGAAATAGAGTTGCATACGCAGGAAAGGCATTTTTAACAAAGGCCATGTGCCAATTAATAATGGAAGAAGGATTGTGCCTGGATGTTGTATCTGGAGGAGAGTTATACACAGCATACAAAAGCGGATTCCCTATGAAAAATATATATTTCCATGGAAATAATAAAACTATTGATGAAATAAGTATGGCCATTGACTTAGGAGTGGGAAAATTTGTTGTAGATAGTTCAGATGAACTATATGTCATAAATGAAATATGCAAACAAAATAATACAACCCAAAACATTCTTCTTAGAATAACCCCAGGCATTGAGGCACACACCCATGATTACATAAAAACGGGACAGCTGGATTCAAAATTTGGATTTGCTATGATTAATGACAATATAACAAACATAGTGAAACAAGCCATTAATTTATCAAATATAAAGCTTGTAGGTCTGCACTGCCATATTGGTTCACAAATATTTGAATCAGAACCTTATGAAGATGAAATAGAAATCATGTTTAACTTAGTGAAAAAAATAGAGGAAGAATTTCATTATCATATTGATGAAGTAGATTTAGGCGGTGGATTTGGAGTTTATTACAAAAGGGGAGACAAACCATTATCTATTGAGAAGATATGCAATGTAATAATTGATAAAGCAAACAAAGTGGCTTCTGATATCGGAATTAATGTACCAAGTTTAACCATTGAGCCGGGTAGATCAATTGTGGCAAATTCAGGAATTACAATATATACTGTAGGAACCTTAAAATCTATACCTGGAATAAAAAATTATGCTGCAGTTGATGGAGGAATGACAGATAATATAAGACCAGCATTATATAATGCAGATTATGAGAGCTTAGTATGCAATAAAGCAAATGAAGAATGTTTAACAAGCTATACTGTAGCCGGGAAGTGCTGTGAGTCCGGAGATATATTAATTGATAGTGCTGTGCTGCCAAAACTTCATGGCGGGGATATATTGGCCATATTAAATACTGGGGCTTATGGGTATTCAATGGCTAGCAATTATAATAAAATACCAAAACCTGCAGTGGTTTTTGTGAAAAATAGTGAAGTTAAATTGATATGTAAGAGGGAGAGCTATGAGGATATTATTAAAAATGAACTTGATATATAGCCCTGATATTTAAAATAGAAATTAATATATAATTTTCATTAAAAACATATTTTTATCACTGGTGGATATAATAATTAAAGTACAGTTTTTTAGGAATATTATTATATTTCATACAGTGAAAGGATGGTTTTCTATGTACTATGTTTATATTATATTGGTGGCAGTTATTGGAGTAATAATCTACTTTGCAGTAAACAGAAAAGTCTGTAATGAACATAATATTATGAATGATATTCCCACTTTAAATGTAAATAGAGAAGGCTTAGAAAAACATGCTGAGAAAATATCAAATGAATATTCAGCTACCAGTAGAACAAATTGCAGAAGAAAAGTAATTAAAAGTTTAAAAGACAGCTATGACAAAATATTAAAATGTTATTTATATATAGATAAAAACACTAAAAATAAGAGAGAATTAGTGCCTGCTGAGGAATGGCTATTAGATAATTTATATCTAATAGAAAGAGAATATAAAGATATACTGCATAGTATGCCGGGCTATTACTATAAAAATTTACCCACAATTAATAAGGGTATTATGAAAAACTATCCAAGAATTTATCATATTGCTGTGGAATTAGTATCTCATACAGATGGAAGAGTTGATGAAGATATCATAGAATCATTTATTAATGCCTATCAGGAAAGTACTATTTTAACCAGCGGTGAACTATGGGCATTACCAATAATGATTCGAATTGCTTTAATACAAAATATTGGTAAAGTATCTGAAAAAATAGTGTTTTCTGAAGAGGAAAAAAGGGAAGCTGACCTTGATGCAGATGCATTAATTAACGCTGTAAATGAAAATAATTTACAAAGGGAGTTTTCAACACTGAAGGTAAAAAAAACTGGGGAGATATCTTCTCATTATATTGAGAGATTCATTAAAGTACTTAGGGATAATGGAATAGATAATGCCGAAATTTATAAATGGATAGATGAAAGGCTTGATTTACAGGAAACTAACAGTGAAAGAATGATTAAAATTGAACACCAGCTTCAAGGGAGTTTCCAATTATCTGTTGGAAATAGTATAACTGGTATAAGAGAAGTATCATCAATAAATTGGAAACAATGCTTTGAGAGATTAAGTTATGTAGAAAAGATACTAAGAAAAGATCCATCAGGAATTTATAATAATATGGATTTTAAATCCAGGGACTATTACAGACATGGTATTGAAAAACTTTGTAGGGAGACAAAAATACCGGAATCCTTTATAGCTAAAAAGGCAATAGAATGTGCTGAGGAAAGTGTTGCAAAAGAAAGTAATGAATACTTAAAACACGTAGGCTATTATATTATTGATGAAGGAAAATCATGTTTAAAGCAAAAAATGGGGTATGAGCCCAGAGGATTAGAAAAAATAAAATTTAAAATTAATAATAATGCTGTTGCCTGGTATTTGGGAACCATAATTGCAGGAATTTTGATTTTTGTAACTCTCACCATTGTAAATACATACGCAGAAGATGTAAACCCAATAATTTGGAAGTATATTTTAGCTGCTATTGTAGTAATAATTCCATGCAGTGAAATTGTAATTTCTATTTTCCATTGGAGTATTAACCATCTTTCAGAACCATCTTTTTTACCTAAATTAGAATTTGCTATTAATATACCTGAGGAATTTACAACAGTGGTGGTAGTACCTGCACTTCTGAATAATGAGAAGAGGGTACATGAATTATTGAATAATATGGAGGTATATTATCTTGCAAATAAAGAGAAAAATATATACTTTGCACTATTGGGAGATTTTAAGGACAGCCGTAATGAAGAAGAGTCTGAAGATGATAAAATAGTTCAAGAAGCTCTGGGTCTTATAAAACTGTTAAATGAGAAATATAGCTGCGGAGAAAAGAATATTTTTTATTTTTTTAACAGGTTTAGAAAATATAACGAGAAAGAAAAAAAGTGGATGGGCTGGGAAAGAAAGCGTGGAAAGCTTATGGAATTCAACGCTTTAATAAGAGGTGATAATAATACAAGTTTTAATGTGCTAAGCAGTGACATAAGCAGTTTAAAAAATGTAAAGTATGTCATAACTCTAGATGCTGATACTCAACTTCCAAGAGATTGCGCAAAAAAATTAATAGGAACTATGGCTCATGTATTAAATAAACCCTATGTAGATTTGAAAAATAAGAAGGTACTAAGAGGATACGGGCTAATGCAGCCAAGAATAAGTGTAAGCACAGCAAGCGCAAATAAGACTATATTTTCAAGAATATTTTCCGGAGAGACAGGTATTGATATGTATACTACGGCAATATCAGATGTTTATCAGGATATTTTTGGAGAAGGCATTTTTACAGGAAAAGGAATTTATGATGTAGATATATTTAATTTAATTCTGAAGGATGAAATCCCGGAAAACTCTGTGTTAAGTCATGATCTATTGGAAGGCTGCTATACAAGGTCAGCTTTGGTTACAGACATAGAACTAATTGATGGATATCCTTCTTCCTATTTAGTTAGCTGCAAAAGACTGCACAGGTGGGTAAGAGGGGATTGGCAGTTAATACCTTGGATTTTTAAAAAATCAACTTTAAATATTATTTCTAAATGGAAAATTGTAGATAACATTAGAAGAAGTTTATTCCCAGTTTCACTTGTTGTATTAACATTGCTGTCATTTAGTATTTTGCCTAAAAGTGAGAGATGGTTTGCTATTGCCATAATTGCATTATTGGCACCTATGCTTTTTGATGTGTCTGAAGCAGTAGTAACACCAATAAAAGGCATAAGTCTTTCCGGGAAAGTAGACAGCGGAAAAACTGTAGTTGAACAGATATTTTTAATATTTTGTTTTCTGCCATATGTATCCTATTTAATGCTGGATGCAATTATAAGGACCATTTATAGGGTTTATGTAAGTAAAAGAAATTTACTGGAATGGCAGACTGCTGCAGATGCTGAGTCACAAACGGGAAAAAATCTAAAATATTATATAAATGCTATGTGGATGGCAAGTGCTTTAGCCTTATTCACATGTGCTGTTGCTGCAGCCAGATCTTACGAGGCATTTTTAATTATGCTGCCAACGGTAATTATCTGGTTTTTAAGCCCATACATTGCGTATTATATAAGCAAAGATGTAAACAAGATATCATTTCAGCTTCAAAATGAACATAGAGTGGAGCTTAGAAAGATTGCTAGAAGAACCTGGGCATATTTTGAGGACTTTGTAAATGATGAGAACCATTGGTTAGCGCCTGACAATTATCAAGAAGATCCTAATAACGGAGTTGCTCACAGAACATCTCCTACAAATATGGCCATGGGATTAATATCTAACATTGTGGCATATGATTTTGGTTATATTGGGATTTTAGAAACAGTAGAAAGAATTGAAAAAATACTGGATAGTATGGAGGGATTAAAAAGATACAGAGGACATTTTTACAATTGGTATGATACTAAAACAAAAGATACTTTAAAACCAGAATATATTTCTACTGTTGACAGCGGGAATTTAGTAGGATATCTATGGGAAGTTTCTGTGTCTTTAGAAGAATATCTTACAAAACCAATAATAAATAAAAACCAGATTTGCGGATTAGAGGATTTACTTCATATTGCAGATAATGATATTTATGAAGCACTTAACATAAGAGATTTTTATTCAATTATATTTAATGTAGAAATTAACCACGAGAACAATATAATTTATTGGAAAAGGTTATTAATGAACATTTGGAGCAAAACAGAGGAATTAGAAAATATAATTGATATAAATAAATTATACTGGGTCAATAAAGTAAAAAATACTGTTTCAAGATATTTAAGTGAAATACAAAAATTTATTCCATGGCTTGATATTATATTAGAGACTAACAAAATTAACAATAATGAAAGAGAAAATATTATAAACATTATTTCCAATGTACCAGCTAAAGAGTTAAGCAGTAAAATTCAGAAAGCTGTTATTGATTGTAAAGGTAGTTCTATTAATAGAGATGATAAGTGGTATGAAGAATTATGCCTTTTAGTTGAAAATGGAACAAAAGAAATAAATAATTTAGTTGATAACACTGGAGCACTTATTAATAGATTAAATAATATTGCAGATTCAACTGATTTTACTATACTATATGATAAGAAAAGGCAGCTTTTTTCTATTGGGTATGACATAGGTACAGATTCAATAGGAAATTGTTATTATGATTTATTAGCATCAGAAGCTAGGCAAGCAAGCTTTATTGCCATTGCTAAGGGTGATGTTGAACAAATACATTGGTTTAAACTAGGAAGGTCCCTTACATTTATGTTTAAAAGCAATGGTCTGGTTTCCTGGAGCGGCACAATGTTTGAATACTTTATGCCTTTATTAATAATGAGAAGTTATCCAAATACATTGTTAAATGAAACTTATAAGGCTGTTATTGATGGTCAGAGAAAGTATTGTAGACATAGAAGGGTTCCGTGGGGAATTTCAGAATCTGCTTTTTATAATTTCGATATAAACCTAAATTATCAGTATAAGGCATTCGGCATCCCAGGAATAGGGTTAAAAAGAGGGCTTTCCAATGAATTGGTTATATCACCATATTCTACAATATTGGCCCTTCAAATAGATTTACTAAATGGAATGACAAACATAAACAGGTTAATATCCGAAGGCCTAGTTGGAAAATATGGATTTTATGAGTCTGTAGATTATACTCAGGAAAGATTGCCAAAAGGAAAGGAAAAGGCTGTTATAAAATGTTTTATGGTTCATCATGAAGGTATGAGCTTTATGGCATTGGATAATGTTCTAAACAAAAATATATTACAGGATAGATTCCATAGGGTACCAAGAGTTAAAGCTACGGAACTTCTGCTTCAAGAAAAAGTGCCAAATAGAATAATATACGATCGAAAACAGATATTTGACCATGGAAATTCCAGCTTTGAAAAAAATAATATAATCGTTAGAAAATACACTACAGCTAATACTGAGATACCAGAAACACATTTATTATCAAATGGAGCCTATTCCTTAATGATAACAAACTCTGGAACCGGATACTCCAAGCTTGATAATACGTTTGTTTACAGGTGGAAAGAGGATGTAACAAGAGATAATAAGGGCACATTTTTTTATATTAGAAATGTAAATTCAAGAGATTACTGGAGTGCTGCTTTTGAACCCTGTAAAAGTACCGGGGAAAAATACGAAGTTACATTTGCATTAGACAAAGCAGAATTTTTAAGGAAGGACGGAAATATTGAAACTAGAACGGAAATTTCAGTTTCAAATGAAGATAACTGTGAGACAAGAAGATTAAACATTACAAATCACAGTGATCACAGTAGAACAATTGAAATTACAAGTTATAGTGAAGTCACTCTTGCCACCTATAGTGCAGATATAGTACATCCCGCCTTCAGCAATTTATTTATAAGTACAGAATTTATTGAGAGTCTAAACTGCATAGCTGCAAATAGAAGAGTTAGGAAAAAAGGTGAAAAGCAGCCCTGGGTTATGGAAACCATTTGTATTGATGGAGAAAAATTTGGACCTATACAATATGAAACTAATAGAGCTAATTTTATAGGAAGATGTAATAATTTAACATCACCGCAAGTAATGGAGAAAGATTCTGTGCTTAGAAATACAGTAGGAGCTGTTTTAGATCCAATAATAAGCATGAGAGTCAGAGTAAAAATCCCACCTGCAGGTACTGTAAAGGTAGCATATACAATGGGTATAGGAAACTCAAGAGATGAAGTATTGAATTTAGCTAAAAAGTATAATGATATGCACAATGTGGATAGAATATTTGAACTATCTTGGACACAGGCACAATTAGAAATGAAGTACTTAGGTATAAAGTCATCACAAGCTAATATGTATCAGCTTATGGCATCAAATATATTGTTCTTAAATACTACATTCAAGGATAGGGAAAAGTATATAAAATCCATTTCAAAATCTCAGAGTGACTTATGGCCTTATGGAATATCAGGAGATCTACCCATTGTGCTGCTTATAATAAGCAAGGAAAGTCATATTGATATGGTAAGGCAAATGCTCAATGCACATGAATATTGGAGCACTAAAGGCCTTAAAGTAGACTTGGTTATTGTAAATCTGGAAGAAAGCGACTATAACCAAACATTGCAGAATTCCGTAAGAGATTTTGTGGCATCAAGTCATGCAAGAGATAAACAAAATAAACCTGGAGGCATATTTTTACACAATAGATCAACCATGTCAGAAGAAGACATAAAATTTATAGCAGCTATTGCCAGGTTAGTTATAAATTCAGATAAGGGAAGTTTAATAAGTCAGATAAAAACCAGCAATAAAGTTTTAGAGGAAGTAAAAGAGCTTCCTGTAAGTGATATTGATCATAATTACTTCCCATATAGATTAAAAACACCTGAATTAGAATATTTCAATGAATATGGAGGATTTGATTTAAAAAACAATGAATACACTATTATATTAAATAATTATAAAAATACACCTGCACCGTGGATTAATGTTATATCTAACGGCAAGTTTGGGTTTAATATTTCAGAAAATGGTGTTTCATATTCCTGGTATAAAAATAGCAGAGAAAATAAAATTACAAATTGGTCAAATGATCCTGTAGAAGATGGAGAAAGTGAAGAGATATATTTAAGAAATGAAGACAATGGTAAGGTGTGGAGTATATCACCTAAACCAGTAAGGAATAATGGAGAATATATAATCACACATGGTTTCGGGTATTCTGTTTTTACTCATGAATTTGAAGGCATAATTGGTGAAGCAACCATGTTTGCCGCTAAGGAGAACAGTGTAAAACTTTGTATTGTGAAATTAAAAAATAATACTAAAACGCTGAGAAAAATATCCATTACTTATTATGCTAGAATGGTATTGGGAGTGAATCCAGAACAAACAGCACAGTATATTTCCACATATTATAACGGTGAGGAACAGTATATATATGCTAATAATCCCTACAATAAGTATTTTAATAAACTTTACGCATATTTAAAAATAATAGGAGGAGAAGATATATCATATACCGGTAATAGAAAAGAGTTCTTTGGAAGAGGGGGATCAGTTGAATTTCCTAAAGCATTAAAAAGAATTGGATTATCAAATACTGTAGGCAGCGGATATGATCCTTGTATTTCCATGAGTTGTAAAGTTAATTTGGAACCTCTGGAAGAAAAGTATGTAACTATAATTTTAGGTGAAGACGAAAATATTGAGAGTATAAATGAAGTAGTTCATAAATTTAGTGATCTCAGAGCTGTAAATGATGAACTTTTAATAGTTAAAAAAAGCTGGAAAGACCTTTTAGGAAAAATTAGAGTAAAGACTCCAGATAAAACTATGGATATACTATTAAATGGATGGTTAATGTATCAAGTAATTTCCTGCAGATTGTGGGCTAAAACGGCATTTTACCAATGCGGAGGGGCTGTTGGCTTCAGAGATCAGCTGCAGGATTCTATGGCTGCATTGTATTTGAATCCAGAAATATGCAGAAGCCAAATAATATATAGTGCTTCAAGACAATATGTGGATGGAGATGTGCAGCACTGGTGGCATCCAATTATAAACAGCGGAATAAGAACCAGGTTTTCAGATGATTTACTATGGATGCCCTTTGTAACTGCAGATTACATTAAAAATACAGGGGACTATTCTATACTAGATGAAAAGCAGCCGTATTTGAAAGATAAACCTCTTGAAGAAGGAGAAGATGAAAGATACAATATAATATCAGATACAGAAGGTGCGGACACTATTTACAACCATTGTATCAAGGCTATTGACAGATCTTTAAAATTTGGAAGCCATGGACTTCCATTAATGGGATCTGGAGATTGGAATGATGGTATGAGTACAGTTGGAAATGGTGGTAAAGGCGAAAGCGTATGGTTGGGATGGTTTTTATATTCTATTCTTAATAGATTTACTGAGTTATGTAAATTTAAAAATGATGGAGAAAGAGCTGTTAAATACTTTGAAACTAAAGAATTATTAAAGGAAAACCTGGAAAAGTATGCATGGGATGGAGATTGGTACAGAAGAGCATATTTTGACGATGGTACACCTTTAGGTTCTGCTGAAAATGAAGAATGCAAAATAGATTCATTAGCTCAAAGCTGGTCAGTAATCTCAGGGGCAGGAAAGCCATCCAGAATAAAAGAAGCTATGGAATCACTTGAAACTAATTTGGTTAAATATGACAAAGGCATGGTACTGTTATTGACCCCTCCTTTCTATAATAGTTCCTCAGAACCAGGCTATATTAAAGGGTATGTACCAGGAGTAAGGGAGAATGGAGGGCAATATACTCATGGTGCAGTATGGGTTATAGTGGCATATTGCAAAATGGGTTTGGGAGACAAAGCTTGGAGAATATTTAATATGATAAACCCCATAAATCACAGTAGGTCCCATCTGGAATGTGAAGTATACAAAACTGAGCCGTATGTAATGACTGCAGATATATATGATAAAGAGCCCCATGAGGGCCGAGGAGGATGGAGCTGGTATACTGGAGCGGCGGGGTGGATGTACAGAGCAGGAATAGAGGAAGTACTTGGATTAAAATTTGAAGGCGGAAAAGGTTTTAGAATTTCACCATGTATCCCTAATGAATGGAAAGAATACAGTATTACTTATGAACATAATGGATCAGTTTATAATATTGAAATCATGAGAGGAGATAATAAAGGGGTTTATTTAAATGGAGAAAGGCAGTCAAGTGGTTTCATTGAATATCAGAATAAGGGTACGTATAAAATTAATGTGATTATTTAGAAGTACCTACAATAGATTTAGAAAATACACAATGTTAGAATATAATTGAAATTCTTACATTGTGTATTTTTTTGGAGGGATTATGATGAAAAGTAATTTAAGAAATAGTGTTATTTACTCTATTTATGTAAGAAATCACAGCAAGGAAGGTACTTTTAAACAGGTTGTGATGGATCTTGATAGAATAAAGAATTTAGGCGTAAATTTTATTTGGCTGATGCCTATACACCAAATTGGAAAAGAGAACAAAAAAGGAGATTTAGGATGCCCATATGCTGTGGAAGATTACAGGTCAATAAATAGTGAATATGGTACATTGGATGACTTCAAAGAATTATTAAATGAAGCTCATAATAGGGGGTTAAAGGTTATTATAGATGTGGTATATAATCACACTGCATATAATTCTAAATTGTATAAAGAGCATCCAGACTGGTTTTATAAAAAACACAATAACCGCCCTGGTAATAAGGTTGGAGAATGGAATGACGTAATAGATTTAGACTACAATAATAAAGAACTTTGGAAATATCAAATAGACACCTTAAAATACTGGGTATCCGTTGGAGTTGATGGATTTAGGTGTGATGTAGCGCCTCTTGTACCAATAGATTTCTGGGAAAGCGCCAGGGAGGCAGTTAAGGAAATTAATGAAGATGTTTTATGGCTGTCAGAAAGTGTTCACCCAAGATTCATTAAAGAAGTAAGAGATTCAGGTTTCCAATGCAGCAGTGATAGTGAAATATATCAAGCTTTTGATATGGCATATGATTATGACACATATGAATTCCTAGAATTATATTTACATGGGAAATGCACATTAAAAGAATATATAGAAAAGAAAAGGACCCAGGAATACATTTATCCTAGAAATTATGTAAAACTAAGATTTGTTGAAAACCATGATAATCCAAGGGCAGCAAAATTATATCCATGGGAGTGTACTCTAAAAAATTGGACTGCATTCGCTTTCTTTGAAAAGGGGGCTGCGCTAATTTATGCAGGTGAAGAGGTAAGGGACATCAATACACCAAGTTTATTTAATAAGGATACCGTAAATTGGAAGGAGGACAAGGAGTTTACTGAATTTATTAAAAGCCTGGTAAAGCTCAAAAGGAATGAAGAATTATTAGCAGATGGAATATATACACTTAGTAATAAAATCCTTGGAGTTATAGAAGGTGGATACTCTAAAGACGAAAGAAAACTAATGGGAATATTTAATGTAGAATCTAAAATTGGTAATTATGAAGTAAATTTAAAAGACGGAACATATATAAACCTGGTAAATAGTAAAGAAATTATAGTAAAAAATGGAACTGTTGATCTTAGTGACTGTCCTTTAATCATATCTGCATAATATTAAGTTATTAGTACTTTATTAATTTTAATATAAAATAATGGCACAAAAAAGTTTAAAAATTAATATAAATATAGAAGGAATTTTTATAAAAGTGTCGAATAATAATTATTAATAGATATAAATTAAAAGTATCTGTTAATAATTATTAATTTAAGGAGGAGTCGCAATGACTGAGCTAAGACAAATTTACAAATGCGAAGTGTGTGGAAACATTGTGGAGGTTGTACATCCATCAGGAGGAACATTAGTTTGTTGTGGCAAGCCAATGACATTATTGAATGAGAATACAACAGATGCTGCAGTAGAGAAGCATGTACCAGTAATTGAAAAGATAGATGGCGGCGTTTTAGTTAAAGTTGGTGCTGTTGAGCATCCAATGCTTGAGAAACATTATATAGAATGGATAGAAGTTCATACAGCTAATAAAGTATATAGAAAATACTTAAAGCCTGGAGATAAACCAGAAGCTGTATTTAAATTGGATGAAGAAGTTTTGTATGCAAGAGAATATTGTAATTTACATGGTTTATGGAAAAAGTAAAATATAATATTGACATTTTAATTTTAAAAGCATAATATAATTTTAATAATATATTTAAATTCTTTGATAGGAAGCAAGTAAGCTTAAAAACAAGCTCAAAGAGAGTTGTAGGCGGTGTAACTACAATAGCCATGATTAAGCCCAATGGGTCCTTGAGATGCGGGATGAATTATAGTAGTCCTTTGTCGTAAGCTTTACGTTATAAAAGCAGGATATCATTAGTGTATCTTTTGAGGAGAAATATATATTTCTCAAATTTAGGTGGTACCGCGATTAATTCGCCCTATAGCATTTGCTATGGGGCTTTTTATTTTACATAATGAATTGGAGGTAAATTTTATGGAAGAAAAAAAGAAGGTAATATTCAGTGGCATTCAGCCATCGGGAAATCTTACTTTAGGCAATTATATTGGAGCTATAAAGAATTGGGTTAGGCTGCAAAATCAATATGATTGCTATTATTGTGTAGTTGATCTACATGCAATAACAGTAAAACAGGAACCTAAGGATTTAAGAAGAAGAACTTTAGAGGTATTGGCAATATATATTGCTTCTGGCATAGATCCAGAAAAGAATACCATGTTTATACAATCCCATGTTCCAGCTCATAGTGAAGCAGCATGGCTTTTAAACTGTTCCACATATATTGGAGAATTAAACAGAATGACTCAATTTAAGGATAAATCCAAAAAATATGGAGATAGCATTTCTGCTGGATTATTAAATTATCCAGTACTAATGGCTGCAGATATACTATTATATCAAACTGATTTAGTGCCTGTTGGAGGAGATCAAAAGCAGCACCTTGAAATTACAAGGGATATTGCTAATAGATTTAACAATTCCTACAGCCCTACCTTTGTGATTCCAGAACCATATATATCTGAGTCAGGAGCCAGAATAATGGATTTACAGGATCCAAATAAGAAAATGTCAAAGTCTTCAGATAATCCTAATAGTTTCATACTGATTATGGATCCTCCTGAAGTTATTAGAAAGAAAATAAATAGGGCAGTTACGGACAGCTTAGGCAATGTAAAATATAGTGATAATCAGCCTGGGGTTAAAAATTTAATGACTATATTGAATGTATTAACTGGCTTATCCTATGATGACATTGAAAAGAAATACATGGGCCAGGGATATGCAGAATTTAAAAAAGATGTAGCAGAAGCAATAATATCAGAATTTGAGCCAATACAGAAAAAAGTTAATGAATTACTAGAAGATAAATCATATCTTGAGGGAATATACAAAGCGGGAGCTGAAAAAGCCAATTATGTGGCTAATAAAACTCTTAGAAAAATGCAGAAAAAAATAGGATTTATTTCAAAATAACAAGGATCAAATAACAAATAACAAATAATGTTGTTTTGCCTTAAGGCAAAACTTAAATTTAAGATTTTCTGCTATGCAGAAAATCCTCAATATTTGATATTTGATCTTTAATCTTTATACTTTAAAACAAAAGCTGGAGCTTATGCTCCAGCTTTTGTTTTAACAGGCTTTTTCATTTAATATAAATTTATTAATAGCATGAGCCACTCCGTCTTCTTCATTTGTTTTTGTAACGTAGTCTGCCACTTCCTTTACTTCGGGGAATGCATTGCCCATGGCTACGCCTAAACCAGCATATTTAATCATATGCACATCATTTCCGGCATCACCCATACAAAGAATCTCTTCTCTTTTTATTCCCAAGCTGTCAGCTAGTGTTTCAACACCGAAACCTTTATTTACCTTTTTATTTAAAAATTCTAAAAAGTATGGACAACTTCTTACTACAGTGTATTTCTCATATATCTCTTCAGGTAAATTATTAATGACTCTATCTAATATTTCAGCTTCGTCAATAAACATTATTTTTACTAATGGAATTGAATTATCTAGATTATTAAAATCAACTATTTCAAGAGGCGTTTGATTTTGAGTAGCTTCTAATTGAGAGTATTTGCTCCATTTAGGAGTTAAACAAGAATCATAGGTTAAGGTATGAATATTAACTTTAAGCTTTAGGCTTAAATCATATAAATATTTTAAATCATCGTGAGTCATAATATTATTAGCAATCACTTTACCAGTTTTAACGTTTTGAACCAGCGCACCATTAAAAGCAATGGCATAGTCATCTTCGTTAACTAAATTAAGTTGTTTTAGATATCTCTTAATTCCCTCAAGAGGTCTGCCTGTGGTAAGAACTACCTTTACACCATTCTTTTTTGCACATTCTATAGCAGCGAAACTTTCAGATGAAATTGTTTTATCTTCTTTTAATAAAGTACCATCCATATCTAAAGCTACTAATTTAAACATATTAACCCTCCAACCTTGAGTTTATCTATTGTAATAATGAATTTTAATTATTCATTACTTAAATAATTATATCATGTAATAAAATAAAATAAAGAATAGTAAACGTTAGCAAAATAATAATTATATCTTAATTGCAAACTTATTAGTTAACTGTTATAATAATGAAGCATAAACTTTTAGAAAAGAGGGAGAATGCGGTGTCAGAACTAGTAAATGAAATCGAAAGAAGAAGAACATTTGCAATTATTTCACACCCTGATGCAGGTAAAACTACGCTAACTGAAAAGCTGTTACTTTATGGAGGAGCAATTAGATTAGCTGGTTCTGTTAAGGCAAGAAAAGCGTCTAAACATGCGGTTTCCGATTGGATGGAAATAGAAAAACAGAGGGGTATTTCCGTTACTTCTTCCGTTATGCAGTTTAATTATGATGGATATTGCATAAATATATTAGATACACCAGGCCATCAGGATTTTAGTGAAGATACATATAGAACTCTAATGGCAGCAGACAGCGCGGTAATGGTTATCGATGCAGCTAAGGGAGTAGAAGATCAAACTAAAAAGTTATTTCATGTATGCAGCCTAAGAGGAATTCCTGTTTTTACATTTGTAAATAAGATGGATAGAGAAAGCAGAGATCCATTTGAATTAATGGAAGAAATAGAAAATGTATTAGGAATAAAATCTTATCCTATAAATTGGCCAATAGGAAGCGGAGCAGATTTTAAGGGTGTTTACGATAGAAAAAGACAGTTAGTAGAGGCGTTTAATGGAGGAAATCATGGTCAGACTGAGGTAGAGTCCATTGAAGGAAGTGTGGATGACCCCATATTTGCTGAATTACTAGGCAAAGGACTACATGATAAACTTAAGGAAGATATCGAACTATTGGATATAGCTGGAGATGAATTTGATGCCTTTAAGGTAAATAAAGGTGAATTGACTCCTGTGTTTTTCGGAAGTGCATTAACTAATTTTGGAGTAGAGCCATTTTTAAAATATTTCTTGGATTTAACTACTTCTCCTCTTCCTAGAGAGTCAGATCAAGGCGAAGTAGATATATTTAACGAAGATTTTTCTGCATTTATATTTAAGATTCAGGCTAATATGAATCCTGCTCATAGAGACAGAATTGCATTTATGAGAATATGCTCAGGAAAATTTAAAAAAGGTATGGAAGTGTATCATGTTCAGGGAGAAAATAAGATAAAATTAGCTCAGCCTCAGCAGTTCTTGGCTCAGGACAGAGAGATTGTAGAAGAAGCTTATGCAGGTGATATAATTGGTGTTTTTGATCCTGGAATTTTCAGAATTGGAGATACTTTATGTGCAAGCAATAAAAAATTTAAATTTGAAGGAATACCAGTATTTGCTCCAGAACATTTTGCTAGAGTTAAAACCCTGGATACTATGAAAAGAAAGCAATTTATTAAAGGTGTAACTCAAATATCTCAAGAGGGAGCAATTCAAGTATTTAAAGAACTTCATATAGGCATCGAAGAAATAATAGTAGGAGTGGTAGGTGTTCTGCAGTTTGAAGTTTTAGAGTACAGATTAAAAAATGAATATAATGTAGATATAAAAATGGAGAGATTACCTTATAGATTCGTAAGATGGATAGAAGATACAGATATTAATCTGGAAAATTTAAATTTAACAAGTGATACTAAGATAGTTAAAGATTTAAAGGATAGAGATTTGCTAATATTCCAAAGTGATTGGGGTATCAGCTGGGCTCTTGAACATAATAAGGGATTAGTATTATCAGACATCGGAAAGAACTAAAAAATACCTAAGCACTGCTTAGGTATTTTTTAAATAACAAAGATTAAAGATCAAAGATCAAATATTGATGATTTTCTGTAAAACAGAAAATCTTAAATTAAAGTTTTGCCTTATGGCAAAACTATCATTCTTTGTTATTTATTCTTTAATCTTTGTTCTTTATAAGAATTTTGCTATGCAAAATTCTTATAAAGTGTCTAGATAATAATTATTTATTGTAGTTGATTTTGAACCTTTACTTGAATCCTTATAATAAAATAAGCTTAGAGGCTTGTACAAAAGTTCTTCGCCTTTATCCAAAACAAAGTCTACCAGTTTTACTGTAGCATATGCCAGAACAAGTCCACCTAAAACATCTATAACCCAATGGATCTCTAGGTACATGGTGGAATAAATTACACTTAAACAAAAGAAACCCCAAATGAATTTAAAAATTTTATCTTTTTCCCTAAGTACAAGTAAAAACATTGCAAATGCAATGGAGGTATGCATTGATGGAAAACAATTAAGGGTAACCCCTGCAGCAGCATGGGGACTTAAATTTCTTGCTAATCCGTCAGGCTCACCTAGCACATACCATACTTCCTGAAGATGAAATATAAGGTAAAATGGAGTTATCAAAAATACTTGAAATAAATGTGCTGAGAATGTATACCTTAACATTTTTTTAAAGTCTTTAGAGATTGCAGCTCTATACAATGGGATCATAACAGGAAGAACGAATCCGTTATTGTATACCAGTCTAAAGAACCAGGTTAATGTGTCATTTTTTATTATTCTGGCAAAAGAAGCATTGTTAAAAGGTATATTGCTAAAAACCGTATTCCAATTTACAATTATACCTTTACTAATCTGCCAGCTAAGCATCTTTCCCCAAAATGCATATCCATTTTTTGATATATACCATATTAAGAAAAGATACGGTATTCCAAGCACTAGAAATGGAATCATTTTCACATCATTTCGCATGTCTTTATAAGCTGTAAATGCAGCTAACACAAGCAGAAATAAGTATATTTTATAATCTATTCCTGTTTTTGCGTGAAGTGCAGTATGTAATGCGCCTTTTAAAAGATATAAGCCTATAAAGATAAAATAATACTTATTTAAAAATTTAAATACGCTTACAAACATTGATTTCAATAAGTTTATAATAGTGTTAGATTTTAAATTATTGATGAAAGTCATCAGTGTCCAATCCCCCTTTCATGAACAAAAATAATTATATCATATACTTGTACATTAAGTACACAGTTAAATGAGTCGAAAACTGTAATTTTGTAATGGAAAATAAAAGCTGCTGACAAATTATATATGCCAGCAGTTCAAAGTTTTTTAAAAGGATTTTTCTACATAGATTTTTTCCTTCCTAAAATAACATCAACTACAAATATTAAAGCTGCAATAAGCAGTAATAAATTTATTAGGCTTCCTCCAATTCTAAAAATCAGACCAATAAACCAAAAAACTAAAACAATTCCTCCAAGCCATCTTAAAAAAATCATATGATCCCTCCCTTTTACATAATTTACTTTGAAGTTTATTTAAATAGTTTTTGCAATAATTTATATTTTATTAATGGAAGGATTTAATTAATTATTGCTTTGATTTTTTGACATCCTGCTTTTAATAGAACTGATTACCATCATGATAATTGGTAATATAAAATATGAAAAAAAGCAGATATATGCAAAAATACTTAAAATATTAAAAAATGTTAAAAGATTACCAGTAGAAATTAAGGCAAAAATATATGAGAGAAAAGTAATAATAAAAATTTGAGCGTTTTTAGATATTTTATTTAATAAGTTAAAGCTGGATAATAACATCAGTAATACAGTAAATGTTACTATGTATTTTAACGTCCAGGCTGTAACAGCTTGAAATATTACATAGAATAATCTTATGCTTCTTATTAATTGAGTCTGAATCATTTTAGGATAGGATATGGTTATTGATCGTTCAATATTAAATGTTGCCAATGTACCTATTGTACTGACTATTAGCATTTGACAGGTGAATAAAACACCTAACATAATTGAACTCTTTAAATTTGCTTTATTTTTTATTCTGCCAATGAGCATTAATGGAATTATAAAAAATGAATATAGGCCCAATATCTTTATAAAGCTTAATATGAACTGAAAGTTAAACCCCTTTAAAAATACTGGAAATAATCTCCTATAAATTTTATATTTATAAGTAAGCATGTATAAATTAATACCATTAAATATAGATCCTATAATTCCAATAATACATGACATAATCACCGAATTACTGCCGCTTTTTACTATATAGGCACCTGGTATAGTAAAAAATAACAATATATACCATATAGGAGACTCAATAAAAAAATTAGTATGGAATAAGCTAGCAGGAACAGAGCAACTTTCTACTAAGGTTAAAAACAGCACAACTGAATAGAATAACTTTACAATTGTGCCTAATATTTTTCCAAATGCATCCTGACAAAATTGATTAAAGGAAAAATTATCTTCCTTTACTATAACTTTGACTAAGAATATGGCATATAAAGTTATTACAAGTGATGCACATACTATCCCAATCCAACTCTCATTTCTGCCATCTTTGAAGAAAATTGAGGGGTATGTTTTTATCGATGCAACTGAAACTCCCATTATAAGAAAAAAAATATATTTGCTACATGATTCATCCATAGACACCATAATGCTCCTTATAATTTTTATAGATAGTTTACACTAATTCTAAGAATATTATCCTTTTAAATACAAACAATATTAATGGTGATAGTATATGAATGAAGAGTATGTGGAATTTATTAAAAACACTTTAAAAGATAATATTGATTTTAAACAAAGAACATTAAAATGCGGCAGTGGTTTAATAAATTTATTTTTTATAGATAATCTTTGTGATTCAAAATTTATAAGTGAGTATGTAATAGATGGATTCCTTAAAAATTATTATATAGAAAATGACATTAATTATATAAAAGAAAAAATTCTTATTGGTAATTCCATAGGAGATGTTAAAAATAGAGAAGATGCCTTACTTCATATCTTATCTGGAGATGTAATAATTGTCTTTGATTTTATTGAACAGGTAATTTTTAGTGAAGCTAAAGGATTTGTAAGGAGAGGAATTGGACTACCAATAACTGAAACTGTAATTAAGGGACCCAGAGAGGGATTTACAGAAGCCTTTACGGATAATATATCCTTAATAAGGAGAAAAATAAAAAATAAAAATCTTAAATTTGAAAGCATGAACGTTGTTGGAGCTGAAACTAACACTGTTGTTGTAATAGCGTATATTCAAGGAATTGCATCTGAAAGTCTAATAGATAGAATTAAAAGTGAAATAAAAAACAATAATTTAAAATATATTTTAGACATTAATTATATAGAAGAAAAGCTAAAAAGTAAAAAATCTTTTTTTGATACCATTGGATATACAGAAAAACCTGACATTGCAGCATCTAAATTATTAGAAGGCAGAGTGGCAATTATTGTAGATGGAACTCCTATGGTTATAACAGCACCATATTTTTTTATTGAAAACTTTCAAATGCCTGACGACTATTATGTAAATAAATACTATGCAAACTCTACCAGAATAATAAGGATGGCAGCATTTATTATATCTATACTTGTACCTGGGATCTATGTTTCTTTTGAAACTTACCATGTTTCATTAATTTCAACAAATTTTCTTTTTAGATTAGCAATATCAAGGGCAGGAGTGCCAATTCCAATAGTGGTAGAAGCTTTATTAATGAGTTTCTTTTTTGTACTGCTTAGAGAAGCAGGTATAAGATTACCACAGCCTATAGGCCAGGCAATGAGCATAGTTGGTGCATTAGTTCTTGGTGATGCAGCAGTAGGAGCAGGACTTGCTTCTCAAAGTACATTGGTGGTAGTAGCTATAAGTTCAATTTGTTCATTTTTAACTCCTAAAATATATGGGGGCATTGCGTTTTGGGCTGCAGTAATAGTAGTTCTTTCCGGACTGTTAGGCTTAGTAGGCTTTAATATGGGTGTATATATGTTTGTTGCTCATTTGGCATCATTAAACAGCTGCGGATATCCTTATTTATTTCCTGTATTAGATAAATCTAATAAAAACTTTAAAGATGTGGTGATTAGAAGGGACTTAGCTGAAATTTCAAATAGTATTTCTAATAATGAAGGTGAAAAATGAAAAAAATATTACTTTTACTATTATTTGTGATGAGTTTAACCCTGGAAGGGTGTTTTAATTATAGGGATTTAGATAAAGCACTGTATGTTACTTCAATAATTGTAGATAGCAGTGATGAAAACACTGTGGAAATATATGCAGAAGCTTTTAGACCATTCAGAAGCAGTTCAGCTGGTTCAGGAAAGGGAGAGAGAATAATTTTTAAAGGCAAGGGGAAAACAGCATTTGAAGCTGCAAGAGATTTGAATTTAACTTCAAGTTATAAGTTAAATTATACCCAAAATAAAGTAATAATTTACACCAAGAGAGCTGCAGAGAAAGGAATGGACAATACAATAGATTTTTTTGACAGAGATCAGGAAATGCTTTTACGTACTTATGTGGTAGTACTTTTAGGAGATCCTGAACAGCTATTAAAAGTTGATCTAAAGGAAGAGGAATATTTAGGTGTATTTATATATAATCTTATAGAAAATCTTGGGGCATCATCCAGGGCAGTACAATTAGATATGAATGATTTCTTGGTTAGAAGTTATCAAAAGGTGGATTGTGTAGTCACTGCCATTGATGTTAGAAGTGAAGTGGCGGATAAAAAGGTAGAAATAAATGGCGGAGGAGTAATCGGTAATTTTAAATTATTGGATATTATGACAAGAAATGAAGGAGAAGGATATAACTTTTTAATTGATAGGATAAAAACTGGAACACTTGAAATCCCTAATCCGGACAGCAGTAGTAAATTTTTAACCCTTGAAATTTTGAACAGTGATACAAAAACTAAATTATATAAGGAAGAAGATAAATATATACTAAAAAAGAAAATCCATGTTAAAACAAGCGTTGGAGAGGCTCAGGAAGGTTTAAGCTTTGATAAGAATACATTAAAAAAAATAAGTCAGACTGCAGAAGGCAATATAACAAAAGCATGCAATTTGGTTTATAATAATTATAGGAAAAAGAATTTAGACATTTTCTTTCTGAAGCTAATATATGAGAGAACATTTAATAAACCAGCTCCTGAGAATTTAATTAATAACACAGATTTAGAAATTGATGTAAAAGTGAATATTGAAGGCTCATCTGATATAAAAAGCTTTAAGTAATAGTAACAATATTATAAAATCAGCATAAAATAATAATAAGAATATTTTGAGGGATGGTATATGGATTTAAAAAAACTAAAATTTCTATTAAAAAATGGAGAAGGAACAAAAGTTGATTTTAAACTAAAAATTGATTTACTAAGCGAAAGCGGCAGGAAGGAACTTGCTAAGGATGTTTGTTCCATAGCAAATTCAAAAGGCGGCAGAGGGTATTTAATTATAGGAGTAGAAGACAAAACTAGAAATATTATTGGCATAGAAAATATGGATTATACTGAAGAGCAAATCCAACAAATAGTAAGCAGCAGATGTGATCCTCCAGTTCCTATTGATATAGAAACGGTACCTTATGAAAATAAAAAATTACTAATTATAAACATCTATGATGGGCCTCAAAAACCATACCAATCAAGAGACAATGGAGCATTTTATATTAGACGGGGATCAACTACTGACATAATGAGAAAACAGGAATTAGTGTCCGCCTTTCAAAATAATTTATCACTTAATATTGAAGGATGTCCTATAGTAAAGACTGATATAAATCATCTTGACTTTAAAACGGTGGATAAGTATTTTTATAACCAAGGTATTAGTGTTAATGACTCAAACAGACTTAAACTAATGGAAAATGCTTCAATAATAACTCAGGATAAAGAGTCAAATGATTATCTTATTACACTGGGGGGATTATTGGTATTTTGTAAAATAAATAATGTATATATTCCTCATAATATGATAAAAATAGTAAATAGTGATTCTAAAAACAGTAAATCCATTACAGGTGATTTATTAACAATGCTTAACCTTTCAGAAAAGTATTTACTAGAACAACTGCCCCATAGGTATCCAGTTAATGCTTTATTTGAGGTGGTTAAAAATGCAATTTTATTTAGGGACTATACAATATTTAATAGAGAAATAGAAATAATAATAAGATATTCAAAAATTTATATCATCATACCAGGCGCTTTTTCAAAATTTAGTGAAGGTAATTATTTTTTGCAGGGAAAAAGGAATATGTGGATTTATGAAAAATTGTTAACAATAGATGAAGAAAAAAAGCTATATAATACTGGCAATAATGTATTATACATTAAAAAGCCTTTTTTTGGTAAGGGAAAAGTTATTTTTGTTAATAGTATAAGAGAAAATTGTTTAAAGGTAATTTTACCTGGAATTAGTAGATTTTCTGAATAAAACGGAGGTATTCACAGGTAAACATTATATTTTAATTTAACAGAATAGCTCAGAGTATTAACAGAATAGCTCAGAGTATTGAATAAATATTCTGAATATTATATAATTTAGGTAATTAAACTCACCTAAAAATATTAGTAAGGGGTGGTAAAATGATTCATGTATTTTTTAACAAAAGAGGTACAGGAAAAACAAAGGCAATGATTAATCTAGCCAATCAACAGGTTGCTGAAGACAAAGGCAATATAGTTTACATTGACGATGATAAAAGACCACTTTTTGAGTTAGACAGAAAGATAAGATTTATTTCTACTGACGAATTTAATTTAAAACATATTGAAAGTTTTTACGGTTTTTTGTGCGGCATACTGTCCGAAAACTATGATATTGATACCATTTTTATTGATGGCCTATTTAATATTGTAGAAGAAAATGTTCAGAATGCGGCACAATTATTTTATTATATGGAGAAAATGGTGAAAGACTATAACGTTAGCTTTTATATCAATATTAATGCTGAACAGGAAGTACCTGAATTCATGAGAAAATACGTAGCTTAAGTTTATAAGACTACTTTCATGGTTAACTTTAAAAAAGAAAACCTATATATTCAAGAGGCTGGATACCATTCCAGCCTCTTGTGCTTTGCTGTTAATTTCAAGCTAAATTATTGATTAATTATAAAATAAACTATATACTAAAAAAGAATATTATTTATACAGTTTACTAATTAGTAAAGGAGGAATTAAACAAAATGAACGTTTTTGATACTTTATTAGAACGTGGATACATAAAACAACTTACTCACGAAGAAGAAATAAGGGAATTGTTGGAAAAGGAAAAAATAACTTTTTACATAGGCTTCGATCCTACAGCTGATAGTTTACATGTAGGACATTTTCTTCAAATGATGGTTATGGCTCATATGCAAAAAGCAGGCCACAGACCAATCGCTTTAATAGGCGGGGGAACAGCAATGGTTGGTGACCCAACTGGAAAAACAGATATGAGGAAGATGCTGACTAGGGAGCAGATTAATCATAATGCAGAGTGTTTTAAAGAACAGCTTGGAAAACTCGTTGATTTCAGCGACGGAAAAGCCATTATGGCAAATAATGCAGATTGGCTTCTAAATTTGAATTATGTTAATTTTTTAAGAGAAATTGGAATACACTTCTCAGTTAATAAAATGCTTACAGCAGAATGTTTTAAACAAAGATTAGAAAAGGGCTTATCTTTTCTTGAATTTAATTATATGCTGATGCAGGGTTATGATTTCCTTGAATTAAATAAAAGATATGGATGTGTCATGGAGCTTGGCGGAGATGATCAATGGTCAAATATCATTGCCGGAGTAGATCTTATAAGGAGAAAAGAAGGCAAACCAAGTTATGGAATGACATTTACTTTATTAACTAACAGTGAAGGCAAGAAGATGGGAAAAACTGAAGGTGGGGCTGTGTGGCTTGATAAAGAAAAGACCTCTCCTTATGATTTTTACCAATATTGGAGAAATGTTGATGATGCAGATGTAGAAAAATGCTTAGCCTTACTCACATTTTTACCTATGGATGAAGTAAGAAGATTAGGTAAACTGGAAGGTTCACAAATTAATGAAGCTAAGAAAATACTTGCATATGAGGTTACAAAAATAGTACATGGTGCTGATGAAGCTGAAAAGGCAAGAGATGCCGCAGAAGCTTTGTTTTCAGGTGGTAAGGATTTAAGCAATGTACCAACCTGTGACATTGATAAAGCTGCTGTAGAAAACAGTGTAATAGATATTCTATTACAAAATAAGATAATACCATCAAAATCTGAAGGAAGAAGATTAATTGAACAGGGTGGTTTAACTATTAATAATGAGAAGGTAACAGATGTATATCATAAATTAACCTTAAATGATTTTAAGGATGGCAGCGTTTTAATTAGAAGAGGAAAGAAAAATTATAATAGACTAATATTAAAGTAAAAAAATAAATGTCCAGTTTAACTGGACATTTATTTTTATGTAAAGTGTTTCCATAGAATTAAAGCATCTTCCTTATTGTCCTCATAATATCCTTTACGCAATCCTTCTTGAACAAATCCAAACTTTTTATAAAGATTTTGAGCGACTACATTAGACGCTCTTACTTCCAATGTAATGCCTACAACTAGCTCCAATTTGCATATATCAATCATTGCATCCATAAGCATATTACCAATGCCTATGCCTCTGTATTCTGGATGAACTGCAATATTTGTTACATGAGCTTCGTCTACTATAATCCATAATCCACCGTACCCAAGTACTAAACCATCCTTTTTTGCAACAACATACCTGGCAAAAGAATTATCCTCTAGTTCCTTTATTATAGATTCTCTGCTCCATGGAGTTTTAAAGCTAAGCCTGCTTATATTTAATATTTCATCAATATCTTTACTGGTAAGATAGCTGATCTCAACTGAATTATTCAACTTTATCATTCCTTATCCTATTTTCGTATTCACGCTCTGCCTGAGATTTCATCATATAATTTGGAGAAAAACTATAAATATTATCTTCCTTTGAATCCTTAAGCAGTTCAATACCGATAGCACCTAAGGATGAAGCTTTTACAACATTTAAATGACTTGGTGCAAATAGGGCATTTGGAAGTTTGGATAATATTTCACTTTTAAATTTATCTATAGCGTCACCTATAAAACATACAGGTTTGTCATAATTCTTTAATTTACATAACAAATCGTCTATTGAAATAATCTCCTCAGATGATAATTCTTTTAGTTGATCTTTATCATAAAAAAATAAATTAGTATAGACATTTCCTCTTAATGCATCCATTATTGGGCATATCATACCATTAGTAAAAGCCATATTATAGGCAAGTGCCTGCAGTGATGATACTGACACAAATGGTTTGTTGGTTCCAGTGCATAACCCTTTAATTGTAGCGGCTCCAATTCTTAAGCCTGTAAATGATCCAGGGCCTTTTGAAACTACGAAGCCATCAATGGAATTTATATTCAGCTTTAAATATGATAATAAATCACTAATTATATTCATCATAATAACTGAATGCTGTTTTCTATAATTAACTGTTATTTCGCCTAGCAGCTTATTATCATCAATAACTGCACATGTTGCTGATTCAGTGGCAGTATCAATACAAAGAACTTTCATAAAAAATCTCCTTATTCTAAATAATTTTAAACTTATTTTAAATCATCTATATAGCTGTATTGTGAACCAAAATAATTAAATTCAAAACATCTATAATCTTCACCCTTATTGGAGTCTTTATAAATGTTTATGTTTAAATGCTCTTCAGGAATTAACGGCTCTATATATTTTGACCACTCAATAATTGAAACAGCATCACTGAAGATGTATTCATCAAACCCAATAGCTTGAATTTCATCAACATCATTTACCCTGTAAACGTCAAAATGATATAATTTTAATCTCCCGTTATATTCATTAACAATATTAAAGGTAGGACTAGTAATATATTCATGTATATCTAAACCAAGTGCAATTCCCTTTGTAAGATGTGTTTTTCCGGTACCTAAATCACCATTTATACAAATAATATCACCTGGATTTACTAGTTTACCAATTTTCCTACCTAAAGCCAATGTATCCTCAACATTATTTACACAAATTTTCATTTTTCACCTCTATTATGTTTAATTCTCAAGTAAGCAAAATAGTAAAATTTATATTATATTTTTTTTAAAGTATTACTAAAATTTATAGTAATACAATACTATAATATAAGCAAGCTAATTAATTTAATAAGTATATATATAATGCATTAAATAATGCATTAAAGTTCTTACATTGTGTCTTTGCAAAATATCTAATCTTCAAAGATTTTTGTGAAGTCACAATGTATTAGAACCTTTGCATTATATATATTAATAAAATATTTAATTGCATTGTTAAATTAGTTTATGTAAAATATAATATAAGATAACATAATTTTGGAATCATTTTAGTATTTGGAGTGAGAAAATTGAATAGTAGTAATGGATTTAAGACTAAATTAGGAATTGCAGTGTTTATTATAGCAGCTATGTTAATAATTATTACTGCATGCTCATCTAAAGTGACAGATGATAAAACTATCACCAATACTGTTAAAAATAATGATACTGATATTGTTTTAAATATAATGGTAACTGATAAAATGCTTGCAAATTTAACAAAAGAAATTGTAAAGGACAAACATTTTGTAGATTATATGTTTCAAGATAGAAATAGCGGATTAACATTTAATTATTCTGATGACAGCTTACTCAATATAAGCAACGAAGATTTATTTATTTATTTTGGTGCCAGCTATGAGCCTTGGGCTAATAATTTTACTGATAAACTGGGTAAAAGTAAAGTTGGAATTATAAATGCTTCAAGGGGAATTAAACTTAATATGCTTTCAAATGAAGTTAAATATGGAGATATTACAGTTAAAGAAAATCCATATTATTTTCTAAACTTAGATGATTACAAAATTGCGCTAAGTAATATTAAGAACGCAGTTGAAGATAAAGATCCCAAAAACAGGGATATATATGAGAAAAATTTTGAAAGCGCCATAAAAAAAATAGAACCTATTCAAAAAAGTATTAAAGATTTATCAGATGCTTCTAAAAACATTGTAATCTTAACATGTGAAGATTACATGGACTATTATTTAAAATATGCTTCATTAAAGCAGATTAAGGCAGATATGTCAGAGCTAGATAAAAAACAGATATCTGATACAGCAACACTTCAAAAGTTAGATGATAATTTAAAAAACAACAATAAAATAATATTTTTATATTCTGACGATAATTATTTAAAGGCAAATGAAGATATTATTAAAAAGTATAATATGACTGCAGTTAAATGGAGCCTTCAGGAAAGCAGTTTTAACTGTTTGAATCTGATTAAAAAGAATACTGGGGAATTAAAAAAAGCTGTTGATTCTAGCGGGCTAAAACAGTAATTTATACATAATTATTTTGCTATAAAATATTGTTATTTTTATTAGGAATGGGAGGGTATTATAATGTTTGTAAAAAATTTAATGCTTCCAAAGGAGAAATTAGTTACGGTTTCACCAAAAGATTCAATAGAAAAAGCTTTAAAGGTTATTGATGAAAATAACTTTCTTTCTGTCCCAGTTGTAGAAGATGATAAATTTTATGGTTCAATTTCAAAAAGTGACATTTATGCATTTTACTATGATAAGTGCCCAAATAAGGAGTGCTTACTATCAGATTTTAAAGTGGAAAATATAATGAAAACTAACATTCAAAAGGTAGCTCCGCTGGAGCAAATTGAAAAAGCATCACATTATTTGGAAACAAACAATATTGCCTTCGTAGCGGTAGTTGATGATTATGGAAAATTTAAAGGTATAGTAACGCATCATGCAATATTTCATGAGTTTACAGAATTATTTGGACTGAATAGAGGCAGAAGATTAGCAATTATTGCTTATGATATACCTGGTCAAGTATCAAAGCTGTCAAAGATAATTTCTGAAAATGAAGGTGATATTTTAAGCTTTGTGGTTGTTGACCCTAAAAGTGTAACTGAAGTTAAGGAAATTGTAATGAGAATACGAACTGATAATTTTGATGGTATTTTAGAAAAAGTGCGAGAAGCAGGATTTAAAGTCCAATGATTATATAATTTAGTAAACTGGTATTTAAACAGGGAAAAATATCCTCTCCAAAACCGTTGGTTGTAGGTTCGAGACCTACTACCCCTGCCATATATTGGACTAAATAGATATTAGCAAAAGGCTGATATCTATTTTTTTGCTAGTAATTTATTTTGTTGAGGTGAAGTTTTTAAATGAATAATATCGATTTGCTTCAATTGATTTCTGCCTTCTCCATGTCAATAGACTTTGCCGAGACTGGCTTTTTTTATGATGATAATTATTTGAATGCATTTAAAAGTATGAAAAAAAGAAATGGAAAGTTCACCAATCATTCAAAAAGAACTGCCTATGTTGCAGCAAATTTGAGCAAGAAAATATCTACTGACAGTGAATTTACAAAAAAAGTATTTTTCGCAACCTCATTGCATGACATAGGCGCATCATTTTATATTGATGAAGCACATAGCGACAAGATTGCAATATATAAACATTCAGTTAAGGGAAGTATTTTAATTAAAAAATTTCCTTTCATGGATGAGGAAGTATCACAGGCTATTAAATATCATCATGAAAACTATAATGGCACTGGATATTTTGCCCTGAAGGGAGATAAAATTCCCATATTAGCTCAAATTATTAGAATTGCAGATGCCTTTGATGTTTTATATGATGAAGATGAAACGAATTTTGCCCAAAGACAGAATATAATAAATTGGATGAATAAAAAGAGAAACGTTATTTTTAATCCTAATTTAGTAGATATTTTTATGGATATACAAAGTAAGGATAAATTTTGGCTTGATGTGGAGAACATTGGATTAAACCCTAAAATTAGTACAAATCTTATACCTGAAGTATCACTGCACGTTAGCTGGGAAAAGCTAAGGAATATTGCATCAGTATTTGCAGACATTATAGATTCTAAAAGCCCTTTTACATATACTCACTCATCAGGCTTGGCTAAGCTAATTAACAAGGTATCAAATTACTTGAATTATGATGAAGAAAGAAGAACTAAATTGGAAGTAGCAGCTCTTTTACATGACATTGGTAAATTGAGAATTCCAAACTCTATATTGAACAAGCCTGGAAAACTTACCGATGAGGAGTTTACTGTTATAAGGTCTCATACATACTATACCAGATATATATTATCTCAGGTGGATGGACTTAATGAAATTACTGACTGGGCAGCAAATCATCATGAAAAGTTGAATGGCAGCGGATATCCGTTGGGTATTTCAAAAAAATCTCTTTCAAAAGAGGAGAAACTAATGGGAGTTTGTGATATGTATCAAGCTTTAACTGAGGATAGACCATACAGACCAGGAATGACCAGCACAAAAGCATTTAGTATTTTAGATGATTCGGTTAACAGAGGCGAAATCTGCGGAGAATCTGTTAATGTGTTAAAGAAAATTATGAAACAGTAATATATTTCATACTATACTTGAATAAAGCGTTTTATTATGTTATTATAGTATTTGTAATAGAATATTTTATTGGCAGAGTAATGAGAGCCAAGTAAAGGGTTTTAATACCTTTTATTTGGCTCTTTTTGTTTTTAAAGGAGGTATGTTAAATGTATGATATCACTATTATTGGTGCAGGGGTAGTAGGCTGTAGTATTGCAAGGGCACTTTCAAAATATGATTTAGATGTATGCGTATTAGAAAAAAATAATGATGTGGCATCCGGCACTTCTAAAGCTAACAGTGCCATTGTACATCCAGGGGAAGACCCAATGCCAGGAACATTAAAGGCAAAGCTTAATGTAAGAGGAAATTCAATGTTTACCAAGCTGTCAGAGGAACTAGATTTCCCATTTAAAAGGAATGGATCATTTGTATTGTGTTTCAGTGAGGAGGATATACCTGAATTAAAGGAATATTCAAAAAGGGGAATAGCTAACGGAGTTAAATTGGAATACTTAAACAGACAACAGGCATTAGAGAAGGAGCCAAATCTTTCTGATGAAGTAGTGGCAGCTTTATTCTTTCCAACAGGAGGAATTGTATGTCCTTATGAAATGACCATAGCGTTAGCAGAAAACGCTTACACAAATGGAGTAGAATTCAAACTTGAAACAGAAGTAATAAATATTATTAAAGGAAATGATAAGTATACTATTGAAACAAATAAGGGAAACATTGAAAGCAAAGTTATTATTAATGCTGCCGGGCTTTTTGCTGACATGATGAATAATCTGGTAAGTGAAAAGAAAATTAAAATAACTCCAAGAAGAGGACAGTACTGCTTATTTGATAAAGTGGATGGAAGTATGGTGAAAAGTACATTATTCCAGCTTCCAACTAAATTAGGTAAGGGAGTATTAGTAACTCCTACAGTAGATGGAAATTTACTAATAGGTCCTGATGCTGAGGACTTGAATGATAAAAATGACTTAACAACTACTCAACAGGGCTTAGATTTTATTATTAGTAAGGCAAAAAGAAGTATAAAGGATATTCCAATGAGAGATGTGATTACATCATTTGCAGGACTTAGAGCCCGTACTGGCGGAGATTTCATCATTGGAGAAGTGGAAGATGCTCCAAACTTTATAAATGCAGCAGGAATTGAATCCCCGGGCTTATCAAGTTCTCCAGCTATTGCAGAAATGATAGAGGAAATTATAGTAGAAAAATTAAATCCAAGGAAAAATGAGAAGTTTAACCCTATTAGAAAAGGGGTCCCTAAATTTAGAGAATTGAGTAATGAAGAAAGAAGAAAGCTCATAGCAGAAAATCCTCAATATGGTAAAATAATATGTAGATGTGAAACAGTAACTGAAGGAGAAATTGTTAATGCAATTCACAGACCTCTTGGAGCAAGAACCTTAGATGGAGTTAAAAAGAGAACCAGGGCTGGAATGGGAAGGTGCCAGTCAGGATTCTGCAGCCCAAGAGTAATAGACATATTAGCTAGAGAATTGAAAATTGAGAGAACAGACATAACTAAATTTGGTGGACATTCCAATATCTTAATTGGAAAGGACAAAGAACAGGTTAAGTGATTTATAGGGGTATAAAATATTCATATTTTTGGAGGTTTTAGTATGCAGGAATACGATATAGTTATTATAGGAGGAGGACCA